>CANEZU010000139.1 GCA_947444255.1 Flavobacteriaceae bacterium
GAAGTGAATGGAAGCTGCAGGGGTTGGGTTATGGGTATTGGGTGTTGGGAGTAATTGGTAGACGGATTTAGTGGATAAAACGGTTTAGGGTGGTTTTTTTAGGAGGTGTTGGGTTTTGGGGAATAAACTAATTTATTGACACTATCCTAAAAAGTGTTTAAGTTTAAAAATATAGGGGTTTGACTTTTTAATTAAAGTACTATTTCTTTTTTGAAGAAGGCACTTTTTTTGACTCCCAGGATTTGACTTAGGAGGATGAATTTGGATAATTTAATATCCTTAGTGCCTTCTTCTATTTTGATGTAATCCCGAAGGCTTATTCCCATTTGGATAGCAATGAATTCGGTAGTAAAAGTAGTTTTTTGTCGTTGTTCTTTGATTTTTAAATGATTCATGGGATTTGTGTTTTTCATTTTACATGTTTAAAATGTTATCAATATTAAATCGGAATATATATTCTAGGCTAACTCCTAAAACTGCTGCAATTTTTTCGAGTTTAGAAAGGTTTATGTCTACTTCCCCTCTTTCAATTTTGGAATATCCACTGGAGCTCATTCCAAGTTCTGCTGATACATACTCTCTCGTTAATCCTTTCAATTCCCTAATTTTTTTTAATTTTTTGTAAACAGTATTAGCCATTATTTTTTGTGGAAAATGTTGTTGTTTTATTGTTTTAGAGTTGTGTAATGTAGTCTTGTTTTTAAGTTGTCGTTTGAAATTAAAATGTTTCTATTTTAAATATTAATTTCTAAAAGCGAACAATAGTATTGGTATTTCGTATTCTATAATTGAATAATACTATCGTTTTTTTACAAATTTAAAGTATATAATTCAGCTGTAATTTTCCTATTACATATTCAATGAGATGTTTAGTTCAATCAATGAGTTATTTCTCTTTTTTTGGGTTTTTTCGATTTTAATTTTAATAAATCAACAAGATAAATCAACAAACAACAAGATGATATTTGCTTAAAATGTTGCTTTTTGACCGTTTTTATAATTTAAATTAACATGAAATTACAAATCCCTAAGTATTATTTAAACTATTTTTGCATAAATATTCTTACATAAACAAAGTGTTTATTTTTATATTTATTTGTTTTTAGTGAATTAATGCTAACAAATAATTCAACTAAAAATTATGAAATTGATACTTACTTTGTATAAACGTCTCTCGGGTTTTTTAAATTATTCTCTTTGGAAAAAGCAGGGAATAAGTTTAAAATTATATCTATTGGCTTTCGTAGTCCTTTTTTTGATCCAATTTTTATTTAGTGATTTTGAAGAATTCATAATTGATAGTTTGAACGAGGAATTTTTGGTGTTGTTCTCATCAACGTCATTATTTTTGATATTAAAAAAAATATCACTTCAAAACAGAAAATTCCATAAGGAGATTGTATTGCGGTTTTTTATTTGCTGCTTTGTGTTTTTTGCAATAGCCTTCGTAGAACATTCCTCTATTTTTAAATTTGAATACACGCAATTGCTAACTGGATCAATTGTGAGTCTGTATTTGCTGGTGTATATTTTGCAAATTAATTTTCTTATAAAAAACAAATTCGTTTTTCGAAAATCAGAAACGGATGATCCCATTAGCGATAATGCTATTCTTAGGTGGAATATTAAAATTATATTGGTTGTGCTTTATTTTATCTTCTTTAGCATTTGTCTGAAAAGTTTACTATTAGTTCCTTTATTAGAGTATTCGACTGTTGCTGAAATAACTAAATATTTAACGCAATTAAACATCTATTTATTCTTATTGGTACTTTTTTTAGTATTTTCGAAACCAGAAATGCTTATTGTTGTTAAATCTATAACATTAAATACAGATAAAGTAGTTGATCCCTTTTGTACGAATTCAGCTATTTGGGTTTTATTAAAAAATAATTTGATATTAAATCTACAAGATCAAAGATTAGAATTTAATGTTTTTAAGAATTTAAATCAGTACATTAGTATAATTGAATCCGAAGTGATTAGAGATAAAATTCTTACGAATCCTATTTATAAATTGAATGATTTATCAAAAGATGTACTAATTCAAAGTAGCCATTTGAAATTTATTTTTAAATATCATTGTACGATGTCCTTTTCGAATTATAAAAAACACATACAAATTAACGAAGCCGTTCGCTTACTGAATCAAAATTATTTGGTTAATAACACGATAGATTCACTCGCTTTTAAAGTGGGATTTGATTCTTATAGTCCTTTTTACACGAATTTTAAAAAATTCACAGGCGTAAATCCTCAAGATTATAATTCGAATAAAAGCTTTACAAGTTCGAACTAATGGAATGGATGTTTTAATTTTCGCACTCCCTTTTTGAATATAGGAGCAGTAGCTCACACTCTTTATTTCGCACGACCGGTATTTTAAATTGATATAATAGTTTTATTTCGCAGTCCAATGCATTAAGATTTATCCGTTAGCCCTCAAATTTCCTTATAAAGGAAATAAAACCCTTATTAAGATTTTATCTCTACTTAACTATCCTTTTTAACTTATTTTAGATTCTAATTTTGTAGGAATATTTTTTTTATTTGTTAAAATAAACCGTTTAGTTTTAAGCCTTAATTTCAGTTCATTCCACTTTACTTTTTTAATTATAATGATTTGATTTAGCCAAGTCTTAAATAGAAATAGTATAAAGTGCTTGCTGTTATTTGAACGGGATTAATTTTTAAATTTTATACCTGAATTCTATGATAAAAATTTTAAAATATGTTATCAATGAAAATAAAATTCCAATACTCTTTAATAAAAATATAACCCATAGTGAGATCCTTTTGAATGTTATTTCTGCAGGTTTTCTAATCGTAAGTTTTGATGAAATACATGGTGCCTTTTCAGTAAAGTGTTTTGGTGAAAGTAGTTCCTTGGCAGTTGGAGTTGCAGAAGAGGATTCGGACCTTATAGAGCATTTTTTGAACACTCAACTTTATAGTATTAAAAGGACTACTAAATTTTTTAAAGCAGATGAATAACATTTATGTTAATAATTTTGGAGCAGTAAATAAAGAGCATATTAAAGTGTCTATATGTCGAATGCGGAAAACATTTTCTTTACATTCTGTCGTTAAAATAAGGTTTGTCAAAAGACAGGAATATCGAATTAATTCGGCTTTGTTTTTACTTTCCCTTTTCTTACTGGTTTTTCTATACCTAAACAATAGCTGGTCTTTTATCCAGGAACTTTTGATCTTAAGCCTCAGTTTACTTTTGCTTGTGGGCAGTTACCTTTTTAAGTCCTATCATTCTAAATTTATTGTTTATACTACGAATGACTTTACGGATGTAGCTGTAAGTCGGGGAATGAGCCGGGATGCTGAAGTATTAAGTCTTAAGATTAACGAACTGTTGGATCTTAATAGAAAGACGGAGGTTAGAAAAGGTTTAGAAAAGTTTAGAAAAGGTTTAGAAAAAGTTTAGAAAAGTTTAGAAAAGGTTTAGAAAATTTAGAAAAGTTTAGAAAAGTTTTGAAAAGTTTTGAAAAAGTTTAGGGGTTAGAAGCGGCGTGACGGAAAACCGAGTTGTTTATTCTTTGATTGCTGTTTTGGGGTTCAAAATCATCTAATTCTAATGGATGTTACTCTACAGAGGCTATAGTGTAAAGTCTTTCTCTTTCTTAAAATTCTCTTATTATTTAGAGTAAAATTTTCCTTAATAAGGAAAAACCTCAACAAAAACAGTGGTTTATACCCTTGTATGCTCTTTACTTTTGTTAAGAAAATATTTTGTTAATCTGTGTCTTTATATAGGTGCAAATTATTTTCTAAATCAAAAGTAGATTAAGTTCAATCCTTCTTTTTTTGACCCTCTTTAAAAATTAATACTGAAGCACTTATGTGACTATCAAATGGGGTACCTCTTTTTAATTTTCGAAATCACCTTCCTTTATTATACTCAAAATCTTATTAAATACCACCTACTAATCAAGTCGAAAGTTTAAGCGTCCTTATGTCAAAAGTAGCACTATTAGACGCTGTAGTTCGAAATCAAGCTTCTGTCTGATTTTTGCCTCTTTTTAAAACTTGACATTATACCCTGGTTGTTATTTAACTCACAAAAATATTTATTATGAAAGTAGGAATCACCTTTAGCGCCTTTGATTTGTTGCATGCCGGCCATGTTAAAATGCTGGAAGAAGCAAAATTGCATTGCGATTATTTAATAGTAGGCTTGCAAACGGATCCCACATTAGATCGTCCTGAAAAGAACAAACCTACTCAATCTGTAGTAGAGCGCTATATCCAATTAAAAGCCTGCAAGTTTGTGGATGAAATTGTTCCTTATGCTACCGAGCAAGACCTGGAAGATATCTTACAAGCTTTCCACATTCAAATGCGGATCGTAGGAGATGAATACATGTCAAAAGATTTCACTGGGCGAAAGTATTGTGAAGAAAAAGGAATTGAATTGTATTTTAATACCAGAGATCACCGCTTTTCCAGTAGTAGTTTAAGGAGAGAAGTGGCGGAGAAAGAATTGATGAAGAAGGCTTAGTCGGGTTTTGGGTTTTAGGTGTTGGCAGTAGGTTAATTACGCATCACTTACTAAAGCCGGCAAATATCATAACACTATTTAGCAATCAAGACTCTAGAAGAAAAAAAAATGAAAATTATATCCACTATAACACATGTACTCCTTACGGGAGGCGTTGGAAGTCGTTTATGGCCGCTATCTCGTAAAAGTCGGCCGAAACAATATTTAGATTTGTTTGAAGGGAAATCCTTGTTTGAAATGACGGTGGTGCGCAATGCTCCGCTGGTTTCGAATGTAATCGTGGTAGGTAATATAGAGAATTCTCATTTGAGTTCTAAAGTTATGGATCAATTGGATGCGGATTATACTTCAATCGTTGAAGCCAGTCCCCGCAATACTGCGGCGGCAATCGCCTTTGCTGCTTTTGCTTCTGATCGCGATGCTGTTTTGGTTGTAACCCCTTCTGATCATATCATTGATGATGCCGCACTGTATGCCAGTGCTATAAAACAAGCTGTTGCTATGGCAGTTGATGGATCACTAGTCACTTTTGGTATTCAACCCTCTAAGCCGGAAACGGGTTACGGATATATTGAATATGAAGGGACGAATGTGCTAGCCTTTCATGAAAAACCAAGTGTTGAAAAAGCGCTTTCCTTTTTGGAACAAGGCACTTATTTATGGAATAGTGGTCTTTTTTGTTTTAAAGCTGGAGTTTATCTGGATGAATTGGAAAAACAAGAACCCGAAGTATATGCGAAATCAAAAATAGCCTGGGAAGCCAATGTTGATGGCGTTTTGGATTATGATTTATCGATGGAGATTCCCTCTATTAGTGTTGATTATGCCGTAATGGAACGCAGTAGCAATATTCGCGTAGTTCCATCTTCTTTTGGATGGTCTGATTTGGGATCATTTGAATCGGTTTATGACTATTTGGTCGTTACAGGACATCCAGTTGATATAAAGGGAAATATAAGTATTGGAAGTAGTATTCACACCAGTTTTGTAGGACTTGAAAATTGTGTGTTCGTGCAAAGTCCCGATGCTTTTTTGATATTACAAAAGGAGAAATCGCAAGATGTTAAAGGGGTGTATCAGTATTTGGAATCGATTAATTCGCCTTTAGTGTGATGTTAGCAGTTGAGTGTAGGGTTTTGAGTGTTTGTGAAATTGTTCACGGATCGTTTTCTTGGGGTGACGGTTCTAAATGTTTAATAATTAAGCAATAGGTATGGTTAGTTCAGAAGAATTTGATGCGGCTTTAAAAATTATAGCTGCCTATAGAGTGCAGTTAGAAGCTGAGATCCACGTGAATTTTAAATTCCCTACTATTGATCTGCAGCACGAAATTAGTAGGAGCACTTTTAAGGCCTTGCGTTATTATTATGATAGCGAATTTGATTTCCAAATCGAATGGACTGATTTGGCAAGTATGGACGTTAAATTATTATTAGAAATTAATTTTGATAAATTATCGGGTATTCGAGGTTTTGGAAGAGTCGCCTTGTATAATTTCAAACAAATATTAGTGGATAAAGGGGTATTAAATGTTAGTTCTTTGAGTAAGTCGGAATGGATTTCTACTATTAATAAAGAAAAAGAAGCCCTGAAATTAGCGAGATTAAGTTTGTAAGTCGAAAGTCAGGTAGTCGAAGGTCGAAAGGCGAAGGTCGAAAGTTTTAAAACTACTATTATATAAAAAATATGATCACTAGAAATTCAATCATTTATATTGCCGGACATAAGGGCATGGTGGGTTCTGCTATTTGGAGAACATTAACCGCTAAAGGCTACACCAATTTAATAGGCGCTTCAAGTAAAGAGGTTGATTTAAGAAAGCAAGTGGAAGTTCGCGATTATATTCGGAAAA
>CANEZU010000140.1 GCA_947444255.1 Flavobacteriaceae bacterium
ATTGACTAAACTGCTAAGGGGAACATTATCTGAGGTAGAGCGAACTATGCCGCGACTCTGACTGCTGATGTCGATTTTGATAACAGGCAATAGTGCTAGAAAAATAAGTATAGCCAGAATTAACACCAAGTAAATGGAAATACTCTTAGTTTTGTTTTTAGCAATTAGATTTTCAAGGGTATTTATGAGGTCTTGACTGAAGTTCATTGTGTATATAAAGATAGGGATTTCCTTATTTTAAGGAATCCCTATCTGTTTTAAAGTTAAATAATTTAGAAAAAAATACTAAACGTAAATTTGAATTACTCTACTAATTTATTCTTCTTGATCCATAAGAAAACGTCTTTCTCTATTAGCTGAATCTTTACCAATAAAGTAAGACTTGATTCCTAATGCCAATATAGGTATCATAACAATAATTTTAATTTTTTTCATCTTTAAAAATTTAATTAGTTTGTGTTTGAGGGAACTAATTCTACGCAATCGAATCGTTGAGATATCCGAGCAGGATTTTTATTTATTGTTTAAATTATCTAATTTATTATTATCTAAGAATAATTTTATAAATGATAATACAATTAACAATTTATATAATCTATAAAACCAAATATTTACTTCTCAAATTAAAATATGTTGACTTTCTTTTGTTTCTAATATTGAATAACTAAAATCAACAAAAAAGGTAATGCTAAAATTAGATAAATTATTTTCGGTATTTTCATTTATTTTATTTTGTTATTGAATATGTAATAAATACTATATATAAAACCTGATTTTAGTATTCTAAATCTATTTTAAAGGTTCTCAATTGTTCAACTTATTTTATTTATATAAATTTTATGGATTTATCTCAAATACAAAGCAAAGACAGATTTTTAATAGATAATCATAACAAAGTAAGAGCAAAAAGACTGTCTATTCAGACAGTTTTTTTTATTGTTTAATTTTTATATTACTTGTTTATTATTATAAGTATATTCAAAGTCAGAATTAAGGATAGAATTCCAAGTTTCATGAGCTGAAACTCCAAGATAATACTAAAAGCCACCACCAACAATTTCTTGTTCTTCTTGAACATTAAGCTCTACTAAAATCAAATTTTCTAAATTGATATTGTTTTAATTCCGGAAAATGTTTATTCCATAAAAAAAATCACCAAATAAAAAGCAGTACAAATGAAGTTGTACTGCTTACAAAATTATAAATTTAATACTTTGAAAAACAATTACTTAAATTGCCAAAAATAATTTAAAAGGCGATACAATAAAATTCCAATTGTAATTGAAATCAAAACCATAATTATTAATTTTAATTTATGTTTCATCTGAAATAATTTTCAATTAAAGTATTTAAATATGTCCAGTCGCTCCATGTTGAGCGTCAGATTCCATTGCATTACCTATAACAGCTGCCATATCTCCTAACCACGAGAAAAAAGATCTCGTCAATCTATCTCCACCTGTAATTGTTTCCAACTCTTCTTTCTGTAATTCCACTATATCAATCTCTAAATTGTTCATTTTTTTAATTTTAAGTTAACTTCTTCCTTGTTCATATGCAGAATTAAAAGCCGCAACGTTACCATTCCAATCTTCCACTATACCATAGAGAAAGGATCCTGCTGCAGCACTAATTATCCAACCAACATATGGATTACCCCCATCCACTTCTTTTCCTTCTTGGGTATTAAGCTCTATTAAATTCAAATTTTCTAAATACGTAAAATTCATAATTTCTATTTTTTAAAATTAAACATTAGTTTTTCTAATAAGAGTAGTTTCTAGAAAACTTTCAATAGATTAACATTTACCTTCTTTATTCCGGCAGCAGTACATTCCGTATTTCAATTAGGATTCCTAATTAGCTTTATTAAAAATCCAATACAATCGGCCGATTGTATTTATTAGAATGATTTCGTTTCTGCATTAACGTCTTAGTACGAAAACTTATCTTTATTCTGAAGTCAAAACTAGAGTAAGTCGTTGCTGTGTGCAAACATATAGACTCGAAATTCAGTGAATTTCGAGTCTATATGTTTATATTAATATGATAATAAGGTAGTTAACTTGAATATTAAAAAAAACACAATAAACCATTATTACTCTTTGGTTATATTAGTTTTGTAAAAAACAAAAAATAATGCGTGAGCTCCTTAGGAATATAAAGTTATTTTTTGTTCTCTTCCCCATTGTTTTAGTTGCACAAACACCAAAAGCAGATCTTAGTCAACTACCATACGAAGAGTTGAAAGAGTTATTTATTAAAAACGATAAAAATAAAAAAATACAATTAGAATACGCAAATGCTTATTTAACAAAAGCTAAAACTGGCAATAGCAACATAAATAAAGCTAGAGGTTTTTATTTATTGTCATTATTATACAAAGGGGAAAAGGCCATTAAGTATTTGGACTTTGCAATTCGTTTCTCAAAAAGCACTAATGATTTAAAGTTTCCTGCCTATGCTTTTTCACGAAAGGCCTATGAGCTTAAAGAACAATCGCGTTATAGAGAGGCTATAGATAATTTTATTTTGGCTGAAAACAGTGCTCACAAAAATAATATTGATTTTTATTTTGATGTCAAATATTCAATAGCATTGTTAAGATCAGAAGAATTGGGTGAAGTTGCAGAAGCACTAGTTTTGTTTAAAGAATGTTTTAATTACTACAAAGATAAAGAGGTAAGGACGCCTCAATATTCATTTGCTTATCAAGATGTTATTTTTGCACTGGCGGATGCATTCAAAGCTTTGAAACAAACCGATTCTTCCACCTATTATAATAAATTAGGGTATCAAGAGGCTATAATTACCAAAAATGAAAAATACCAATACTTATTTATTCTTAACGAAGGAGCCAACCATGTTTTAAAAAAGAATTATAGTGTAGCTATAGACAGTATTTATAAAGCTTTACCCAAAATGATTGCTTTCAAGGATCAAGGAAATACATTGGCATCTTATTATTATTTAGGTAAAGCTTACAAAGGGATGGGCAACACTCATGCTGCGTTTCAAAATTTTAGAAAGGTAGATTCAATCTATACAATTTCTAAAAAAATTATTCCTGAGTTTATGGGTGGTTATTCATTTTTGATTAATTATTATAAGGAAAGAGGTGATAAAGAAAACCAACTTAAATACATCAATATTTATATGACTATTGATAGTACTTCACAAAAAAACTACAAGCAGCTCACAAAAAAATTAAATAGGGAATATGACACTCCTCATATATTATTAGAAAAAGCGAGATTAATCCAATCTTTAGAAAAAGAAAAAACAGCCTATTATATTGCTATCAGTATGTTAGTAATTTTAGTTATTACTGTTGGAGGTTTTGGTTTTTACGAAAACCAACTCAAAAAAAAATACCGTTCTCGATTTGATAAAATAATGCAGCAAACCACAGAAGTTTTATTAGAAGAAACATTAGCTCCTGAAGTTAGCGAAAAGAACCCGAGCAATACTAGTTATGAGACTATTGGTATTGGGCAAGAAATCGTGCAGCAAATTCAGGAAAAACTAGCGCTTTTTGAAAATCAATGTGGTTTTCTGGACGCTACAATTACGATACAAAAAGTAGCAACATCATTAAATACAAATAGTAAATATTTGTCTAAAATAATTAACGAGTACAAAGGCAAATCTTTTGTACAGTACATCAATGATTTCCGAATAGAATACGCCGTTGTCGCATTGAAAAAAGATTACAAATTGCGTAATTATACTATGCAAGCTCTGGCAACTGAGTTTGGTTTCAATACTGCTGAATCGTTTTCAATGACCTTTTATAAGAAAAACGGAATCAAACCTAGCTATTTTATAAAGGAACTGAAAACAGGTAAAATAAATTAAATTACTGTAATTCAATGTTTTGAAATTTTACCTCTATCGAAATTCACGGAATTTCGACAAGTAAATAAAACTTTTATTAGCATAAAAGAATTAAGTTACCTAGCTTCGAAAATATAAATTTTAAAAAAAATATAATGAAAACGAAAAAAACAAAAGAGGTAAATAGCAAGTTTGATTTAGATAAAATGAAAGTAGCAAAATTAAAGAATGCGAATTTTATTAATGGCGGTTTTAATATATTAGGTTTTGATGGAGATATTGCAACAGTAACTCAAAGCGGGAAAGTTGAGACCAATAAAACTATTAGTTATTAATATTTACTATTGAATTTAAAGACACCTAATTAACAATTCATGAAGTCACTTAGCATTTTTATTTTCTTGATTATTTTTATTGTAAGTTGTACTTCTATAAAGAAAGCCAACAATAGTTCTACGGTTTCACTTGATAAAACGGAAATAAAAAAGACTGTATTTCATAATTGGTATCAAAAGGATTACGGACAAGATACTATTCCAGGTATTTCCGTAGATAAATTTTATACACAAAATAAAAAAAGGTCAAACAGTAAACCCATTATAGTAGCTATTCTAGATACTCAAATTGATAATCAACATGAAGACCTGAAGGGCCAATTATGGATTAACACTAAAGAAATTCCTAATAATAACATCGATGATGACCATAATGGATATAAAGATGATATAAATGGATGGAATTTTTTGGGTACCCCAAGTGGAGGTTATATAGTTTGGGCTAATTTTGAGTATACTAGATTAGTACGTGAGTGGAAACCTTTTTTCGAGGGCAAAACAAAAACGCAAATTCCAGTTAAAGAGATCTCCAACTTCGAAGAGTATCATAGAGCTTTACAGAAACTTAAAGAAGAAGAAATAACTTATAAAAACTGGCTTAAATCCTTAAATTATAGTGTTATTACTTATCCTTCAGCGAAAGATAGCTTGAAACATTATTTCCCCAGAGAAGATTACACCTATCAGCAATTGGATAGCATGTATCAAAAATACAAAATCAATCATAAAACATTTCGAGAAAGACGTGAAGATGGGGATATGGATATTGGGGCAATGATTGGTTTTATGAAAGCACGATTCGATTTCGATGAAAAATCTATAGAGGAGGTTATTGAAAATGAAACTCAAATAGACTCCATTGTAAATAAAAATCTAAACCTTAATTTTAATGAAAGAAAATCATTAGGAGATAATCCAAGTCTTTTAGAGAGAGGCTATGGCAACAATAATATTAGCAATAGCAAAGCTGGGCATAGACCTATTCAAGATCATGCCACAAAAGTAGCGGGTATTATAGCTGCCAATAGAACGAATACTATCGGGATAAAAGGCATTGCAGAAAACGTAAAAATCATGCCTTTGAATATCTCTGCTTCTGGTGATGAACACGATAAAGACATTGCTATGGCGATACGCTATGCAGTTGATAATGGAGCACAAATAATCAATATGTCTTTTGGGAAAGAATTTTCAATACACAAAGAGTGGGTATTTGAGGCATTTCAATATGCAGAAGCCCATAACGTTTTGCTAGTACATGTAGCAGGAAATAATGGTTTTAATGTAGACGAAAATCCTTATTACCCGAGTGATGTTGCTTTTGATGGCTCAAGAGAAGTATGTGGAAACTTCATCAATGTTGGTTCCATCTCCTCTAAACTAGACAGTAGTTTTGTATCCTCTTTTTCTAATTACGGCAAGCAAAATGTAGATTTATTTGCTCCTGGTGAAGAAATCTACACGACAACTTATCCAAACACTTATGTTACCGATTCTGGCACTTCACTGGCTGGACCAATGGTTTCGGGGACTGCTGCTTTGATTTGGTCTTATTATCCTAAGCTTAGCGCGAGTGAAGTAAAACAAATTATTTTAGATTCGGGTACTGCTTATGATATTGAAGTACTTGTACCAGGTGGAGAAGGTAGGAAAGTGAAATTTTCAGAACTCTCTAAATCAGGGAAAGTTCTGAATGTCTACGATGCTATGGAACTCGCTAAAAAAGTGAGTAAAAATAAACGATAATGAACAACTATACTGTTCATTCTTTCTCCCATTATGTTTTAAGAACCCCTTTATTACCCATTTCTTTCTATACGGAAGTATTGGAGAACTATTCTGAAGAGGCATTAATGTTGCAGTTCGAAAACCCTTATGTTAGAGAAGCCATACGTATGGCTTCACCAGAACTGTTAACGGCTTTAGATAAATGGAAAGCTGCCCCTTATAGTTTATCCTATAAAAAAAGGGTTAGTTTACAGCTTAGTTTATTGAAATATAGTGCTCGAATATCAGCTCGTTGTACTCCTTTCGGTTTGTTTGCTGGTTGTTCCG
>CANEZU010000141.1 GCA_947444255.1 Flavobacteriaceae bacterium
CAACAGCAGTTTGCAAAAATGGCGGGTTTTGGGCTTAATTTAAAGTTGGTTTTGTACTTGCAAAGTCAGTGAAAAACCGAAAGTTTAGGCTTCCTTAATCCGCCACTTCTGCAAGCTGCAAAACGTTAGCACCAATTTTAGAACGACAAAGATATGAAACTAATTAACGACATAATCAATGAACTAATTGACACTGAAAAATCAATAAGTTCACCACTTTTAAAAACCAAAGTTCTCGCAAGCAGACTTCAAAATGAAGTTCTATTAAATTGGGTTAGTAATGAATTAAAAGGTTACGATACAGCAGGCGATTTGCCAGATTATAGAAAGTATAACGGAAATATCACTGGTACTTACATTAACGGAAGTATGCAATACAATGACCAACCTGTTCCGACAATTGGACTAAAAAAAGAGTTGGAAGAAATGTTACATTCAATGGATTTTTATCAAAGTATCTCAAGTCTTGAAACTTTAAAAGGAGAAAATAAATCTGGAAAATTAGAACATACATTTCCTGCTGAACTAACTGGAATTATTCATCAAAATTGGAGAAAAATGGGCAATCCTTATTTGCAATTGGTTAATTGCAAAAAGTCAATATCTGTAAATGCAGTAGTTGAAATATTGTCATTCGTTAGAAATAACTTACTTGATTTTATGTTGAAGATAGATTCTGAGTTTGGAAACATTACAGAAATTGAAGAATTGAAAACTAAAAAAGAAGAAATAGCAACAATTATGAATCAAACAATAATAAATAATTCAGGAGACGGAAACGTTCTGAATACAGGAGAAAAAGCAAATATCACTGCAACCATAAACATTAATAAAGGTAATAAAGAAGAATTGGCTAAACATCTTCAAGATATTGGTTTAAGTGAAGCAGACACAACCGAATTGATAGACATAATAGATACCGAAGAACCAAACTTTGACAATAAAACATTTGGACAAAAAGTAAATACTTGGACACAGAAAATGTTAGGAAAAGCACTAGACGGTTCTTGGAATATTGGAATTGGTGCGGCTGGAAGCTTAATTGCAGAAACTGTAAAAACTTACTATGGTATGTAGAAAAACTGGTGCTAACACACGCTAAAAGCAATTTGGGGATTTGGCTTAATTTAATAATGGTTTTATATTTAGAAGATTTGGCAAATCCGTAAAATGGGCTTAATTTATTCTCAAAACTACTATAGTAAAAAACTTTTGATAAAATAAGATCCTCAAACTTAAAAATTATATTAATATTTAACATAAAAAAATTAGAAATGAGAAAATTAATAACTTGTGTTGCTTTATTAACTATCGTTTTATCAAATGCACAAATGAAAGTTAGTAACTTAGAAAAACCACAAGAAATAGGAAAGGTGGGAGTTGGTTTTGGAATTTGGTTTGGGAAATTAGAAAAATATAATGATGGCAATTACATTTTATCTTATAGAGATTTTAAATTTCAACAAATAGATGTCTATAAAAGATTTCCTTTAATTTCTGAAGACGTTGAAGGACTATATAATTTAATTATTGACAACTTTGAAAAGATGCCGTCTGAAGATATAAAAGTTGAATTACCTAATGATATTTTATATGTTAACTATAAGAAATCCTTTGGAATTCCTATAGTAACTATCTTTCACCATCCAAATAAACAAGAAGATGTAATTGGTGTAACTCAATCCTTTACTAAAAAACAAATTTTAAAACTTTTTGGTAAAACAAAATAATAAACAAAACTGTTTACATGAAAAATCTTCTTTTTATGCATAACATTAATGGAAACTCCTGATAAACGTCACTAGTTCTAACTAACCCAAATCACAAAAAAACCCAATCTCTCAATCGGGCTCAAATTAGAATAAAAATATTACTTCCTCTTCATCACCACCCATTTCAAAAACAGCGTAACTAAAAAACTAACACTCGCGCCAACCGCAGCCAGAATAATAGTTCGCACAATATCCTGCGAAAAGATATTCGGCAGCACACTCAATAAAGTGCCTGCGGCAGTTCCCGTCCGAATGGATACAGGGGCTTCCATCTCAAAGTTGAGGTATTTGATTATCCAATTCCAAAACAACCTCAGCTGGATCCGTCAAAGCTGGTGGCGAAACCCCCACAGTCATTTGACTCACCGCACTCAGCACACCACCAGCAACTGCCAGATAACCCGCTAAACTAACTACCGCTGCTGGCAATAGAACCGGAGCAGCTATCACACTGCCACTAATCGCCAACAAGGCCAATCCTATACTTCTCAAAACCCGGAAAAACTTCGGGCTCGGTGCTTTTAATCTTTCTACTAAAGTCATCACTTTTCTTTTTTGCTTGTTATCTGTATTCGTACTTCTTCCTCACGTTCAAAACAGGAGAGAACCACCTCTTTCAACTTAGCCATCGCTGCGCGACTGGCACTTCCTCTACCTATTCCTGTCAATTGACTTACGGGTGCTATGCACCCCAACAATTCTTTCCTGGCATCATTCGCCGGATGAATCAAAATCAAATCCCGCCCAGGCACATTTTGCAAATGCAAATGCCAACCTAATTTAAGGCTCTCGCGAGCCTTTAAATCATAAATTCCTTCAGGAATACAAGAGATCCGTCTTTGGTTTCCCAAATCTGGCAACTCGATGGTATAACAAACTAAGGTGCCGTTCCATTCTAAATCCCCCTGTGTTCCTTCCGGAAAATACGTTCTTTTCAACTCCAATACCACTTACAATCCGCTCACGGCAACTATTGCCACTGGATTGAAAGATCCATTGTTCAATGGATACATGATCCCGTTTACCTCTTGGTAAAACTCAAGTCCCACCGCCAAAAACAATGGACTAGTACTCGCTGCACTAACTACATTTAGCTGACTTACAACAGTACTAGCTGTTGCGCCCCAGGGTAATATAGCAGTTGCTGAGGTGCTCGAAACAAATGTTTCTGCCTCAAAATCTACTTCTGCTCCTGCAGAGGTGATTTTGTAATGGGTTGTTCCACCTGGTGCCACAATCATCGCATTCGGTATAAACGAAGGTATGCTTAGGGTGATTTCCCCTGTCATACGATCAATTACCGCCGTATAAGGGGCATACAAACTTGTACCCAATTTCCCCTTGATGTTGAACTCAAATCCGTTAAGCAATTCCGCTTCGCCGTCAATCACATTACGTTGACCTCTAATGTTAATCGCATCCGCCTGGATCACTTTCACCATTTGTTGGGTTAGTCGACTCACCATTCTGTTGTCGGCCGAATTTAACAACAATACTCTCAAAGCCGTTCTCAAAGACTTACCCGCTTTCCCAGCTCTACCAAATTCAGAACCGTTCTCCCGTGTTCTCTGAAACGCCGGATCGCTCGCCATCCTGCTCGCAGTAATACCCCCTTTTTCGCGGGCCAAATACCCGTCTTGTGATTTGTAGAAAGTAAGATCTCCCACTGTACCATCCAACTTAATTATGCCTTTTTGCCTTGCCATAATTCCTAAAATTTAAAATTAATTATTCCTTTAAAATCCCTCAATCATCCTCCTGTTGCAACATCATCCAATTGATTTCATTACAAAGATTAAACACAAAAGGTTTATTTAAATCAGGAGCACGTGCCATATGGCACCCACTAGGCCAAATGGCATTATATGTCACTCAAAAGACAAAAGAAATAATCACTAATTTTATATCATTTATGGATAGTGTATAGATGGTGTATGGATAGTGTATGGATAGTGTATAGATAGTGTATAGATAGTGTATGAAAAACGAAACCAAAAGATTGTGTATCTACCCGAAGGATATTCAACGAATTACAGGAAAAAGTTACCGGCAAAGTGTGCGCATTTTGAGCAAGCTCAAAAAGGAACTCAACCGTCTTGACAACGATTATGTAAGCATCGAAGAGTTCTGTGAGTTCACCCGTCTAAAAATTGAACAGGTAGAACCTTTCATAATTGGATAAAACAACGATTAATATGTATACTAGGTGAACAAGTACCTGTTCATTTACTTGTTCATTTTTTAATAATGTAAATCTTAAAAATTAGTTGTTTTTAAGCATATAAATCTGTAATTTTATAGCTCGCAAATTAATGAAATTCAGTACGTTATAAGAGGGGGTAATTTCGGTTACCCTAAAAGAATTTGTAAGCTTAAGCCCCATAAACACAGAGGAAACTAAAAGAAAAATAGATCCTTCCTCTCTGCCAGTAGAAACCATAAAGCTAACCATAAAAGGCTTTATGGTTTTTTTATTTAAATCTTTCCCGACATAGTCACTACAATTTAAATAAATCCTACAATATCGACTATTGCCTCATTTAAATCCAATAATTTTTGTTCGGTTTTTATGGCTATTGTCAAACATTCTTACTTTCAGCTTAATCAATTTAGTTTGATGGTATTTAAATTATTTTCTAACTCAAAATAATTTAAATAGTTGAAGAAAATCAACTAACTTTTGTAGTCCGAATATTTTTACCTTTAATCGGTTTTATTTATATTTACATTTTATAACGATTTATAAATAATCGTCATAAATTAAAAGTAATAGTCTTTTAAATTATAACTTTATTTAAACAATATATAATTTAACAACTTTTCGTTTTCCATTTTAATTAATTTTTCAACTTAAATCAATGCTAAGAAAATTTACTTTTTTAATTCTTATTAGCGGTACTTTATTGTTAAACTCTTGTAAATTAGAGAATGATGATAAGGCCAAGATAGCTATTGGGTTTTCACAAAGTATAGATCATGATATTTGGAGAAAATCGATGGATCATGCAATGGAAGTAGAAGCTTCTCTTCATCCAGGGGTTCACTTGACTATTTATAATGCTAATCGTAGTGCAAAAAAACAGATTAGCGATATTGAAAAATTTATCAATGATAAAGTTGATGTAATAATTGTTTCTCCTTTTGAATCAGATTCTATAGTTCCAGTTATTGAAAAAGCCAAAGAAAAAGGAATTTCTGTAATTTTGGTCGATAGAAAGGTAAATACATCAAATTACACCGCATTTTTAGGAGCAGATAATATTGAAGTTGGGAGATTAGCGGGTAAGCATATTGCATCAATTTCAAATGGGCGTGCTAATGTGATTGAAATTGATGCGGATTTAAAAACATCGCCTGGGCTTGAAAGAAGCATAGGGTTTCAGCAAATTGTTAAGCAATTTCCGGGGATTAAAGTTTTTATTACAGATTCTAACGACTTTGGACATCCTAAATCAAATTTCAGTAAATTATTGGACAGTTTGCCAAATATAGATTATGTGTATTCTTTTAATGATTTGATTGCTTATAATGCATGGAAGATAGCCAAAGCAAAAGGTTTAGAAAATAAAATAAAATTTATAGGTGTCGATGGGCTTAATGGTCCGTTTGGTGGAATTCAGCTTGTTCAGGACAAAATTTTGCAAGCTACAGTTTTGTATCCTACAGGAGGTAGTGAAGCTATCAAATTGGCATTGAAAATAGTCAATAAAGAGATTGTTCCTAAAAATAATAAACTCAACACCATATTGATAACTGCTCTTAATGCCGACATTATGAGTAATCAATTTGATAAAATAACACTTCAGCAATCCGATATTGAACAACAGCAAAAAGTTATTAAAAATCAAGAAAAGGAATATACTAACCAGAATAATCTACTGAAGCTCTTATTTACCCTATTTATGTTAACACTAACATTGGCGGTATTTAGTATTTATTCCCGTATAACGATAGGGCGTAAAAATAAAGAATTGGAAGTAACCAATAGAAAAATAAAAAGTCAAAGAAATGAAATCAAGAAGTTTTCTGAAGAATTAAAACTAAGTAACGAAGCAAGATTAAATTTTTTTATGGGTTTATCCCATGAATTCAAAACACCTTTAACTCTAATTTTAAGTTCTGTAGAATCTTTGGGAACTGAATTCAAAAATAAAGGAATTGCTATTACTAATGAAATTGGTTTGATGTATAATAATTCCCGAAGACTACTGCGATTAATAAATCAATTATTAGATTACAGAAAAGTCGAGGAAAAAAAGTTTACATTAAGGGCATCAAAAACCAACTTGTTTAATTTTTCGAAGAATATTATTCAAGATTTTAACAGGGAGGCAAAAAAGCGAAATATTGATTTTACATTAGTAACAAACAATCCTGAACTTGAGGTTTATTTAGATCAAAACTTAATGGATAAAGTGTATTTTAATTTGTTATCCAATGCA
>CANEZU010000142.1 GCA_947444255.1 Flavobacteriaceae bacterium
CGGTTATTTGTACCGACGGAACAGCAATCGAAGATTTAAAATTAGCTTTGGCTCAAGTTCCTGATATGAAAGGTTTAGAATTGGCTTCAAAAGTATCTACTAAAGAACCTTATTTTTACGGAGACGTTAATGCAAAATATAAAATTTCAGCTTTAGATCTAGGTATTAAAACCAATATCCTCCGCAACCTGGCTAAAAGAGACTGCTATATTAAAGTTTTTCCTTTTGATAGTTCCTATGCTAGTTTATCGGAATTTAATCCGGATGGTTATTTCTTATCTAATGGTCCTGGAGATCCTGATCCGCTTTTCAGTGCAATACAAGTTGCAAAAGATATTTTGGCGGCAGACAAACCCTTATTTGGAATATGCCTAGGACACCAAGTTATTGCTTTGGCTAATGGGATTTCTACTTATAAAATGTTTAATGGTCACCGAGGAATTAATCATCCTGTTAAAAATCTGATTACGGGTAAAGGAGAAATTACCTCACAGAATCATGGTTTTGCTGTAAGTAAAGATGAATTGGAAAAGAACACTGAACTTGAAATAACACATGAGCATCTTAATGATGGAACGGTTGCAGGTATGCGCATGAAAAACAAGAATTGTTTTTCGGTACAATACCATCCTGAAGCAAGTCCTGGACCACATGATTCCAGTTATTTGTTTGATGATTTTATAAATAACATTATACGAGCAAAATAGTTCACTGTTTTTTTAATACTAAAAGCCCTTAAATAGTCTATTTAAGGGCTTTTATTTTATATGATTTTATTATTTTTTCAAGCTTCTAACATAATTGATTACCAACCAACGGTCTTCATCTGATGGAATTTTTTTCTTGAAAGAAGGCATGTCTTCTCTTCCTTCTGTTATTTTATAAAATAGCTCTCCATCGGTTTGTTTTTGGGATTCATTAGATGAAAAGTCACCTAAATCACCTTTAAGTTCCGGTGCTTTAGAACCATCACCAAGTCCTTTTTTACCATGACAGGAAGTACACTGTTTGGTATAAAGCGCTTTCCCTTCTACCATATTGTCTTTGTCTTTGGCATCGGTTGGATTTTTCATGCTTTTGTATTTTGCAGGAACCTCCCATTTAGTTTGCACTAAAACAGTAAAAGATAGTATACTGAAAGCAGCTATACTCATAATTGTAATTGATTTTAAATTTTGCATAGTTAATAAATTTTAGATTTATAAATTTTAAATAGATTCAAGACTAATAATACTAATATTGACCAAATCCCAACTAATAGTATATTGGGTATTATCAATAAGAAATAGGGTGTTTTAGTTGGCGGTGACCACATGGTTCTTTCTTTGAAACTAGATTTATCGACTATGGGTACCCCAAATCCTGTATTAACATTGGCAATTACAGTACCTGATTTTTCACTTTCTTCTAAGATCACCTGGAAGTTTAATTTGCCATTAATACCTGTTAGACCTTTTTCAATTGGCACTAAAATAGTTCCGACTGAATCCGTTGTAAAGGAATCTTCTCCTCCAATGGCTAAGTTTCCAAAAAGTCTCTTTAAGCCTGCTTTCAATGGTTCTTCTGCAATGGGTTCTTTTGAAGCAGACCTTAATTGGGCTCGAATGTTATAAATGCTATCGCTTTTTACTAAGGATGCTTCTATGCTGACATCAGTGATATTTAAGCTTTCTTCCGTGTCTTCAAAAGTTTTATTATTCTCTAATCGTACCGCATAAGCATTAAAGGCATTTACATAAGTAGGCGGAATTATAAATTTTGCTTTTCCGTCTTTATTGGTTTTAATTTGTCCAATTTTAATCGCTTTGCTTGCGTCGATAGTATCCGTCTTATATATCGTAAACAATAAATTTCCCGAAGGTTCAAATCCGTTCTCACCTTTGTATTTGGCGTTTATACTCAAATAGGAATACTCCTTCATTATTTTGAAATACTGAATGGCGAGACTCAGACTTTTTTTATCCTTTTGGCTGTATCCTTTTTCAGGAATAAATCCAATTAGTATTGCAAACAATAAAAAGAATAGGGTGCCCTTAGTTTTGCTTAGACTTTTCATGCTGATTTGTTTTTAGGATTTTTAAAATACCCTTTCTCTTCAGCAGTTTCGTGAATGGGTATAATAGGTAGATATCGAAATAAAATTGTCATGATTAACATGGCTGCTGCCAATGTTCCAAAAGTAATGGTCCATTCTAATCCGGAAGGAAAGTAAGAATGCCACGATTTTGGTACACCTTGAATGGGAAGAAAAGGGTGAAGTAAAGTTGGTGTCACTATTATAAATCGTTTCCACCAAGCGCCAACTACAACCAAGATACCCACTAAAAATAGAGGAAAGGGTTTTCTTCCTTTTGGAAAAAGTAATATTAGTGTAGGTACCACCAAGCCACCTATGATAGCACTCCAAAAAAGTGGCGCATAATGACCGAGGAATAGATCGTACAAATGAGCCGCTTCTTCTGTAGTCGTTTTATAAGCTGGAACTAAATATTCGTTAACATTAAAATATAAGTATACCAAGCATAGTAAAACGAGCAATTTTCCCATTTTATCAAAATGCATATCAGTGATATAGGCCTCTAAATGGTAAACCCTTCTAAGTACATACATAATTACCACTACGGCTCCAGCACCAGCAACGAAAGCACCAGCGATGAAATAGGGTCCGAAATTAGAACTGTCCCAACCCGGTCTATAGGTTGTTGCGAAAAGCCATGCCGTCACAGTGTGTATTCCAAAAGCAACCGGAATAATCAATACTGATAGCGTGTTTATTGATTTGTTGTACAAGGTTTCCTGCTCTTTATTTCCACTCCAGTTTAAAGAAAGGATTCCATACCATTTGCTTAGCTTATGCTGATTTTCAAAATGTTTTTTTAATATAGCAAAATCAGGTAAGAGTGGGAAAAATAGTAACATTAAACTGATAAATAGATAGGTTGAAATGACCAAAACATCCCAAATAATAGGTGATTGTAGTCGGCCATGCAGGAAAATGTTGTATATTCTTTCTGGTCGTCCCATATCAATAATGATGGTAAGTCCCGCCATTATGATTGCAGCTACGGCAATTACTTCAGCAATTCGGGTCAGAGGAGTGCTCCATGTAGCTCCCGATAATCTCAAAATAGCAGTTACTAAAGAACCGACTAAACTGATAGCTACAAAAAAAACAAAATTAGAAATGTAAACACCCCATAAGGCATAATCTCTCATGTTTGTAATTCCTAAACCTTTATCGAGTTGTTGGTAATAGGCATAAGCCGCAGCTAGAATAATCAGCAGTAAAAAGGCGACCCATATCTGGCCTAGTTTGCCAAATTTTTTTGGGGCTAAATCTTCTATTAATTTGTTGTAGTCTTTCATTTTTTATTCTTTTTTATGAACCGATTCAAAGCCATTGAAGTTTTTTAGACCTTCTTCAAAATCAGCTAGTCTTTCTACCGGTGGAAGATAGAATACGCTAGGTTCCGTTCCAAGGCCTTCCATTAGGCGGTGTCCAGCTCTGTCTTTTAATAATTTGCTTAACTTAAAGGTTTCGCCGCTGCCATTGGTTACGGCATCTTCATAGCTGTCGCCAAAAGCAAATACATCGTTAGGGCAGGCTTTTACACAGAAAGGAAGTTCGCCTTTCACAATTTGGTGTGGGCAAAAATCACATTTGTCAACAGTTCCTTTTACACTGGGTTCCCCACAAAAATCGGGAGTATATTCTTCTTGATTGGCTATAGGTCCTTGCTCTGGTTCGTTCCAATTAAAAACCCGAATGGAATAAGGACAAGCGGCCATACAAAAGCGACAGCCAATACAACGCTCATTGTCGATGAGTACGATTCCATCTTCGCGTTTAAAAGTAGCATCAACAGGACATACTTTAACACAGGGCGGTTTGTCGCAATGTTGGCATTGAGTAGGCATGAAATAGGGTGCGGTTTCCTCAGACTCCTGCATTTTATAGACTTTCAGCCAAGCATTTTCGCCTGTAATATAATGTCCTTTATTACAGGCATTTTGGCATTTTAGTGCATTTTTACATTTGGCCAAATCGACTACCATAACAAATTTTTTGCCCGGAAAACCGACTCTCGGGTCATAGTCTTTCGGTTTTAGGGAAACTTCCTTAACTTCAGAAGCGGGCACTTGAATAAGATGGCCGTCGGTTGACATTAACTCAACCGTTTCTTCAGCAAAAACTTTTGAAGCCAATACCGTTCCAGCGGTTGCGATTAATCCAAATTTGATCCCTAATTCAAAAAACTTCCGTTTTGATTGTTGGTTATTTTCTTCCATTGTGATTATTTGTTTTTCAACCATCCTAATAAAGAAGTGTTGGATATATTTTTTTCAAGAACTTTAGCATTTGCTAATACACTTTTCTTTACCCTCACTGTCGTTCCATCTGCTTTAAGAAGAATTTGGTATTCTTCTGCTTCATCGATTTCCTTTGGACTTGGTCTACCAAATCCCAAAATTGGTAGCATTAAACCCGCACCGATTAGCGGAAAAAATCCTCTTCTGCTGATTTGATTTTTATTATTTTTATTGGAATCTCTCATATCAATTGTCTATTAGTTTATACGAAACTTTGCGCTGTTCATTGAAATAACCAGAAATCAGATCTTTCATTTTTAGAGGAAAGTTTAATTTCTGGTTTTTAATCTATTTTAGGTTTGTGTGGGGCAAATTGTTCGTTGCATTATAAATGCCATAATCTTGTGATATTAAATCCGATTAAGAATTCATTTTTAAAGAAATTATTCTGATTGAATAAGTTGTTTTGCTGGGCAATAATTCCTTTATAATTCGTTACAAATATTTGAAAAGCATGAGAGCCTGTTGAGAATTCAAATCCTAATGCAACCCCAGGTCTAGGATTATTGGCTAGCTTGCTAACAGGCTGGTTGTAATCGGCTAGAATAGAAGCGGAAGGACTTATTTTTATTCGACCTCCTAAAGCCACAGCGAACATGTCACTTTTCATTGGGCCTTCTACATAATTAAAATGAGAGAAACTAGGTGCGATTTGAAAAGAGAGATTGGCATTAAATCGTCTCGCAAAGATTAACTGGTTAAAATAAGAGAACCGATCGGAAGGATGAAGAAAATTATCTTTTGGTAAAGCACTCATCGCGGCATTCCCGTAATAGGTTAAACTAAAAGGCATTTCATTATTTCGGGTTTGTCTGAGGATAGCTCCTTTTAGACTAATATCCTGTAATCGGCTGTCTTTAGTAGTTCCGTAGCCTATTGCAATTCGGTCTGTAATGGAATAATTCAATGCAATTCGGATGTTAGCCGGAGCCCAGATTCCAATCATATCATTTGTCCCGTTTACCAGTCCAAATCGGTGATTCATTACCATTTCTAAGGTTCCTTTTGTGTATAGCACATTAGTTTGGGTTTCAATTAACGCAGTGCTTTCGAAAGCGGCCCGTTGTAGTTTTACTTCTTTTTTTATAATACTGTCGGTGTTTTCTTGAGCTAAAAGCAGAAGAGGTAAAGAGAGTACAGCTATAAATATTGTTTTGTGTAATTTCATGATTTTTAATTGAAATTAATTATTAAGTCCACCATCGTTAATCCATTTTTCAACCAGAGCCAATTTAGAAGCACTAAGACTTCCATTTGGAGGCATCAGCGGTGCTCCTTTTCCGGTCATCGCCTGAAATAATATACTCGCATTTGCATCTTTTGAGATGACAAATTTTTCCCCATCGGTTAAAGTAGTTAGGGATAGATATGAATTAGCGGTTGTCAGATCAGGGACTGTAGCGCCTGTTTTGTGACAACCAATACAGTTTTTATTAAAGATAGACTGGACGTCTTTCTGAAAAGTTACATTTGCTGGTAGCGGAACTGCTGGCAGAATATCGTTATAACAAGAGCTAGCGGTCAAGCTTATAGTTAGCATTATCAGGAATAGAACTGTTTTTTTCATTTTTTTAATTTTTTAATTAATGTTTTTAGACTCAAATCAGATTCTATTTCAGGGATTTAGTTTAGCATCAAAATCCGGAAATCTTGTGGTGTTACTAAATGCTTTGAGTAGATTTTTCATCTCTTCAGGAGTTATGGGTGTAGCGGCCATCCATGGAATTGTTCCAAATTGACCGGCTGTGATTTTTAGCATGCCATCGGGAGTTCTGATTCTCATAAACGGGCCGATACCATATTTTTTTGAGCCTGGAACG
>CANEZU010000143.1 GCA_947444255.1 Flavobacteriaceae bacterium
AAACAGACTTAAAATAGAACTCTTATAATGAAGAAAATTGTTTTACTACTACTTGCCTTTTTGGCTTTTGCTAATGTAAATTCGCAATTACTAGACCCCGTAAAATGGACTTCTAAAATCGAGAAAATTTCGGATACTGAATACAACTTGGTCTTTGAAGGTACTATCGAAAAAGACTGGCATGTCTATTCTCAGTTTACACCCGATGGAGGTCCACTCCCTTTAGAGTTAATTTTTAAGGATCAGAAGACTAATTTCAATTTACTAGGCAAAGCCAAAGAAAGTGCCACGAAAAGAGAATACAATCCTGTTTTTGAGGTAGATGAGATTTTCTTTTCTAATAAAATGAAGATCCAACAGAACGTGAAAATCACCAATCCAAACCTTCGGAAAATTGAAGTCCGTTTGGATTATCAGGTTTGTAAAGAGGTTTGTATCAATCAGGATAAGAGTTTTACTTTCGTGATTCCAGTAAAGGATAAGACCACGCAAGCAGCAGAAACCCTAAGTATTCCGAATGATAGTGCAGCCACTTTGTTGACACCAAAAGTAGAAACTGAAGTAGCTACTGTCAATCCGGCTAAACCGGTTCCCAATGCTCCCGCCTCTGACGAAGAACCTACTAAAGGCTTATTTGCTATTTTTATCATCGCTTTTTTCTCTGGTTTTGCTGCTTTATTAACTCCCTGTGTGTTTCCAATGATTCCTATGACGGTGAGCTTCTTTACCAAACAAAGTAAAACCAAAGCCCAGGGTGTTCGCAATGCGATTCTGTATGGGGTTTCAATTATATTAATATACGTTTTATTAGGGACTTTGGTCACGGCTGTCTTTGGTGCAGATGCACTTAATGCTTTGTCAACCAATGTTTGGTTTAATATCATCTTCTTTATTTTATTGGTTGTTTTTGCTGCCTCCTTTTTGGGCGCTTTCGAAATCATGTTGCCCAATTCCTGGGCTAATAAAGTAGACCAACAAGCCGATCGAGGTGGGATTGTAGGGATATTATTTATGGCCTTGGCCCTAGCGATTGTTTCCTTTTCTTGTACCGGTCCAATTGTAGGGACTTTATTGGTAGATGCCGCTTCCAAAGGAGGAATAGCGCCTATCATCGGGATGTTTGGGTTTTCATTGGCTTTGGCCTTGCCGTTTATGTTGTTTGCCCTGTTCCCGGGCTGGATGAATTCGCTGCCTAAATCAGGTGGATGGCTCAACACGGTTAAAGTATTTCTAGGCTTTTTAGAATTGGCTTTGGCTTTTAAATTCCTGTCAAATGCCGATTTAGTTTTACAATTGCATCTATTGGAAAGAGAAGTATTCCTTGCCATTTGGATCGCGATTTTTGGTGTATTGGCTCTTTATTTGTTTGGAAAAATCACCCTGCCACACGACAGCCCGTTAACGCACATTTCAGTAGGCAGGTTGTCTTTGGGATTAGTGGTCTTGACGTTTACAATTTATATGATTCCCGGACTTTGGGGAGCGCCATTAAAATTAATTTCCGGTTTCCCGCCACCGATGACTTATAGTGAAAGTCCTTATGGTGTTGGAAGTTCCAAAGGTGGAGATTCGGCCGCAGTAGTATTACCGGAGGGCGCCCATTTGGGACCCCATGATATCATTGCCTTTGATGATTATGCAAAAGGCTTGGCCTATGCCCAATCAGTAGGCAAACCTATTTTATTGGATTTCACTGGTTTTGCCTGTGTCAACTGTCGGAAAATGGAAGATTTTGTCTCGTCCGATCTCAGCATTCTCAAAATTTTAAAAACGGATCTGGTTTTGATTTCTTTGTATGTGGATGATAAAAGAGAATTGCCAAAAAGCGAGCAATATGTTTCCAAGGAAACCGGCAAAGAAATTGTCAGTATTGGAAACAAATGGAGTGATTTTCAGATTACCAATTACAAAGCAAATGCCCAGCCTTACTACTTGATTTTAGATTCGAAGGGCAACACCTTGTCGGACAAACCCGAAAGCTATAATTCGGATATCAAAGAATACGGAGCTTGGTTAAGTGCCGGTATTGCAAAAGATACGAAAGGGAATCAATCAAAATAAAGCAGGTTTAAGTGCTGGTATTGCAATACAGTTGTATGTAAAACAATCCTTTTTCTACTCGATAGTTTTTCCGATATATTCGGAATTTAATAAGTAGAGTGCACCCATATACTGAATATTAAAAGCGACTAAATCACCAATTTTATCGTTCTTTTTGGAATTGGAAATATCCACAACCAGCATATCAGAACTGGCATCGACAATACTAATATCAGTATCTACCGGTTCACTATATTGGGGTTGCATATCCAATAAACCCACATCTAGAATTGCTCTCAAAGAAGTAGTCCCCAAGTCGGAACTTTCTTCTGCTTCAAAAGTATGTCCGGCTACATTTTCACCTAATTCACCTGTTGGCAAATCGGGTTTCTCGGTAATTTCAATAATCTCTGTATAGAGTTTAAAGACATCGTTGTGCATGCCTTCGATAGTGAGTCCAGTGAATAAATCTTTTCCAAAGAACAGCGCTTCTCCAATTCGGAAATGATTGACCGCCATCGGACGGGCATTTTTTAGCATCAGCGGCACAGCAACAGAGGTTCCGCCAGAGACCAAAGGAATGCTAATATCAAACTTCGCTTCTATTAATTGTTTGTACAAGCTCAATTGAATGAGTTTGTCTTGGGTGGGCATCACACCACTAAGGCAGTTGAGATTCGTTCCTATTCCCATGATCTCGATATTGGGCATACTGATGATTTTTCCGTAAAAGTCAATCAATTCCTCTCCCATAACACCCTCTCTTAAATCACCCATTTCAATCATGATGATTATTTTATGAGTCTTTTTTTGTTTTAAGGCTTCATCGGAAAGCATCTGTATGGTGAAAATCTCGGTATTAAAACTGATATCTGCATATTTCACGATGTCTGCGATACTGCGTTTAGCAGGGGGCTTGATATATACAGTGAGGATGCTCGGATCCAGTGCTTTAATTTTTCTTAAATTACTTACCCGAGAATCGTGGATCTCTTTCACACCGAGGGCCATAATTTCTTTGAGATAAATTTCATTCCCACACAATAGTTTAGAGACCACCCCCCATCGTATTCCTCTTGATCCGAATATACGATCTAAAAATTCGTAATTTTCTTCTAATTTTTTTCGATATAATTTTATAAAGGCCATTTATTCGATAATTTTACGTGGAATCGTTTTAGAGATTCGCGTTAATAATTCATAATTCAACTGATTACTGTAATCACTAAAGGAGGCCACCGAGACGTCTAAATTCTCCTGAGATCCTATGAGAACTACTTCTTCCTCTTTTTTTACGGCTTCGATATCGGTTACATCGACAATCATCATGTTCATGTTTACTGAGCCAACAACGATGCAACGCTGGCCCTGGATTAACACCCGGCCCTGATTGCTCAGTGAGCGGCTGTAACCGTGGGAATAGCCGATGGGAATCACTGCAATTTTCATCTTTCTTTTGGCCATAAAACTAGTTCCATAGCCTATAAATTCCCCTAGGTTTACTTTTTTAAGACTCATCACCGAGCTTTTCCAGGTGATAACCCGTTTTAAAGGGTCCAACTTGGCCTTTTTTCGATTTAAATAGGTCACCAATACTTCCGGACTCGGCCATAGGCCATATTGCATGATTCCGATTCGCACCATATCCATTCGGGTCTCCGGAAACATAATCGAAGCTGCTGAGCAAGCTGAGTGTCGGATTTCTGGTTTTTGATTGTGAGAACAGAAAAAGGTATCTATTTCTTTGAATTTCTTAATTTGACTTTCTACTCGGTAATAATTTGTAATGCTTTCTGCTCCGGCATAATGGGTGCAAAGCCCTTTGAAACGAAGGTATTCTTTTTCTTTATTCAGAAAGTGGACAACCGAAAGCAGTTCTTTTTTTTCGAAACCGGTTCGGTTCATTCCTGTTTCTACTTCAATATGAATAATCGCTCTGGATTTAAGCTTCTGGGCCATTTTTGCTGCTTTTTGAAGTCGGTTTTTATCAAAAACAAAGAATTCCACCTGATTGCTTATAATCCATTCCAGATCTTCCTCCTGTACGAGCCCCATAATTAGAATACTAACCGTATCCGCTAAAACTAATTTTACTTCCTTAGCTTCCTGAACATCAAAAACAGAAAAATGACGAATACCGCTCTCAAAGGCAATTTTCACAAATTCGGGAATCCCATGTCCGTAGGCATTTCCTTTGACAACCGAAGAAATTAGTACTTTTTTTCCAAAGGTTTTTTTTAGGAAATCAATGTTTTGTTGATAGGCCGTTTGGCTTAGTTCTATGATTGAATTAGTGTGCATTGCTAATTTGTTTGCTAATTTGATGAAAAAGGGAGACTGCAGTATTAATTATTTCATCGGGAAAATCGTAATCCGGATTGTGTAGTGCAGGGGTATCTTCTCCGGCTCCGATACCAAACATTGCTCCGGGATAATTTTGTGTAAACAATCCAAAATCTTCACCCCAGTTAAAAGGAGTCTTTTTTTCGACCACCGCCAGGTCTAATAACCGAGCGGCTTTTCGGACATGATTAACCGCTAATTTGTTATTTTCATTGGCTTGAAATTCCTGCACCCAATTTATTTGACACTTTAATTGATTTTTATCAGCAATTTTCTGTGCTAAATTCTCCAGTTTTGCTTCTATAATTTTCATTTTTGAATTACTGTCACTTCTAACCGTGAAGTGAATTTCTCCGGCACCGGCAGAAACCCCATAGGCTTTTCTACCCATTCTAATGTGAATGGGTGTGATCATACAGAAATTATTATTTTTGATATCGGCCTGAATCAATTTATTAAATTCATTTATGATATCAGCGATTGCCAAGGATGGATTTATACCATTTTCGGGTTCACCTGCATGAGCTGTTTTTCCGATGAGTTTAATGATTATACTGTTGACGGAACAGCTAAATGTTTTTTCTTTAACTACTATTTGACCTAAAGCAAATCCGGGCAGATTGTGTAAGGCAAAAACATAATCGGGTTGCAAGGATTGGAAATTGGGGTCATTAAAAACTTTTTTAGCACCACTACCGTCTTCTTCGGCCGGTTGAAACAAGAGTGCCACCTTCCCTTTTCGGGGTCTGATATGGGATAATTCGACGGCTAATCCACACATAATAGCCATATGGCCATCGTGTCCACATTTATGCGAAACTCCTTCTCTCTGGGATTGATGCTCAAAGGTATTTGTTTCAGAAATAGCTAAGGCATCCAATTCGGTCCGGAACAGCACTGTTTTTCCTTTTTTTGTACCGTTATAAATCGCTAATAGACCTGTTGTTCCAATACCCGATAAGAGTTCATCAGGCGGATAATTTTCAAGAAAAATTTTAATTCTTTGAGACGTTTCATATTCTTCTCCGGATAATTCCGGATATTGATGTAATTCCCTTCTAAGAACCGTTAGTGAATCCAGGCGATGATTTGAATTTCCCATTATGATTATTTATTGAGACGCATTTCAAGATATTTATTAGTAAAGCCCAGTTTTTCGTAGAGGTGTAAGGCCGGATTATTGGGTTCTACATGCAAGGCTATATTTCCTTCTGAAATAGAAATTGCTTTTTGCATTAATTCCTTCCCATATCCTTTTCCTCTTTGGCTGCTGTCAACTGCGATATATACCAGAATGTTTTCAGGGATGTAATCCTTCATTCCGGTATTGTTTAAAACCACGACGCCAACAATTTTTGCATCGTCGATCCCAATTATGATGTTTCCTCCTTTTTCCGGATTCATGACATAATCCATACATTTTAAAATATCCCCAATTTTGTCCCCGTACTCCTCTAAATGCGTATAGAGAAATTCGGCTGCAATTTGGTTTGTATAGACTATATCAGCTCCAGTTATATGATTATTGTATTTGAATTCCATGTTTATTTTCTTTTTTATTGTGATAGATTGATAGTAGAACAAAGAGCAATAGCGAAATGCTTATTCCGTATATATTAGCATCTAAATTTTTTAGTAATTGAGTGGTAAATGGCAACTGATTGTCGGTTACAATCAGTAAGATGGTAGTACTTCCTCCAAAAAGCATACTCCAGAAGGCAGCAACAGGATGGCTTTTTTTCCAAAATAAAGCACCGATGACAGGA
>CANEZU010000144.1 GCA_947444255.1 Flavobacteriaceae bacterium
GCAAATCGTGATGCGCTATCGAAAGTGGTTTTCCAGCATTTGTGGTGCTGTAAACAAAATCGATTTTGGCATTGGGATGAAACATCAATATTCTGATGAGTTCGCCAGCCGTATAGCCAGAACCGCCAATTATTCCAATATTAATCATGATCTAAATGATTTACAGATGAAAATATGTTTTGTGCATTCCCTAAAATCTTGATAAAACCTTTGGCATCATCCGATGTCCAAGCATTGTTCATTTCACCATATTGGCCAAAACCAGTGTTCATTAAATCATTATCCGATTCGATACCGTCAAGCGAAAAATGATAAGGTTTTAAGGAAACGATTACGGTTCCGTTTACTGTTTTTTGAGTGTCTTCTAAGAAGGCTTCGATATTACGCATCACTGGATCTAAAAATTGACCTTCATGAAATAACATTCCGTACCAATTTCCTAATTGTTCTTTCCAGTATTGTTGCCATTTTCCAAGAGTATGTTTCTCCAGTAAATGGTGCGCTTTGATAATTATTAAAGGAGCAGCAGCTTCAAAACCAACTCTTCCTTTAATTCCGATTATGGTATCGCCGACGTGAGTATCTCTTCCAATAGCATAGGCATTAGCAAGCTTTTCAAGTAAAACTATATTTTTTACAGGACTATCCATTTTGTCATTGATTCCAACTAATTGACCTTTTTCAAAATGCAAACTCACTTTTTCTTCTCCTTCTTTTTGCAATTGCGAAGGATAAGCTTCGCTAGGTAAGGATTGATTAGAAGTAAGGGTTTCTTTCCCTCCAACACTCGTTCCCCACAATCCTTTGTTTATCGAATATTGTGCTTTTTCCCAAGAATATTCTACACCATTAGCTTGTAAATAAGCAACTTCTTCCTGTCTGGATAATTTTAAATCTCTGATTGGAGTGATAATTTCAATTTCGGGAGCGATGGTTTGGAAAATTAAATCAAAACGAATTTGGTCATTTCCAGCACCAGTACTTCCGTGAGCAATAGCTTCGGCGCCTACTTTTTTAGCATATTTAATCGCTTCCATAGCCTGAAAAACGCGCTCAGCACTTACAGATAAAGGATAAGTATTGTTTTTTAATACATTTCCATAAATCAAATACTTAATAGCTTTATCATAATATTTATCTACTATAGTCAAATTTGTATGTTGAGCACTTCCTAATTCATAGGCTCTATCTTCGATTGCATTCAATTCTGCTTCATCAAATCCACCGGTATTTATCAATACGGTATGTACTTCAAATCCCTTTTCATTTTTTAAATATTTTAGGCAATAAGAAGTGTCAAGACCTCCGCTATAAGCTAATACTACTTTTTTCATTTTTTCGAGCTTTAGGCTAATAGCTTTCTAGCTATTAGCTTTGTTGTTATTTAAATTTTAGAGGCAAAAGGCCAAAAAAGCCTATAGCATATTTATTTTTTTAAGAAAAGTGCTTCTTTAATTGATTTTAATCGGTTCAAAACTCGAATATTAAAAGCATGCTTTGGCGGATCTTTCGGTTTCTCTTTTGGATCATAAAGCATTCCGGTACACAAGCACATTTTGTTTTCTTTGCTTTGTAATATTTCAAAATTGGTGCAGGTTTTACAACCGGACCAAAAACTAGGATCGCTGGTCAATTCAGAAAAAGGGACTGGTTTGTATCCTAAATCAGAATTGATTTTCATAACAGCCAAGCCAGTTGTGATACCAAATATTTTTGCATCTGGATATTTCTGAAGTGAATATTCAAAAACCTTAGATTTTATTTTTTTTGCTAATCCTAAATTTCTATAGTCAGGATGAACAATTAAACCGGAATGAGCTACAAACTTTCCGTGTTGCCAACTTTCAATATAACAAAACCCAGCAAATTTTCCATTATCCAATGCAATAATAGCGTCTTTGTTTTCCATCTTTTTTTGGATGTAATCCGGAGTTCTTTTTGCAATACCGGTTCCTCTTAACAAAGCGGACAATTCGATGGTATCACAAATTTCTTTAGAATACTTATAATGTTCTTCTTGAGTTACAATTATAGATATTTTCATTTCAAGGCTAATTTTTTGGAGTTAAAATTCGAATAGTTTTTGGTTTCAAAAGGAACTTGGCTTTCCGGAAAAATAAAAAACAAGAAGCTATTTATAAAACTAACAACAACTGTTAGATAAGTAATAAAAGATAAATGCTTTTTTGTTGTTAAAAATCCTTGGAAAAACAGCGATAATTTCAAAACGATACTATTGAAAAATGAATAAAAATAAAAACACACTTTGGGTACTATACTAATAGCATCCGCACTTCGGGCGAAGTGATCCGTGAATTTATCCGTGATATAGAAGTTATATGTAAACTTGTTTTATTCATGGGCGCTAAATTACAATATATAATTAAATCACTAGTCGGTTTTTTAATTCAAATCAAAATTTTTGCGAATTTGTGAATATTTACTAGATTTAACTGTATTTTGTTAATTTTAAAATAAAAAAATTAGGAAATATGAATCGAAAACTTTTTAATTTAGACGATTCAGTCAAAATAAAACCCTGCAAAAATTGATTCTCGCAGGGTTTTACTGTTTTTTAAAAATGAAAAGGATTATTTTCTTACAAAAGGAGCTAATAAAGTACTGGAAACTTCTCCAAAACCTATTCGGACACCATTGTTTTTACAAAAGCCTTTCATAATCACAGTATCATTGTCATTTATAAATTTACGTTCGCTTCCATTTTTCAGTGCTATGGGATTTTTCCCTCCCCAGCTTAATTCCAGCATTGACCCAAAGCTGTCAGGAGTTGGTCCAGAAATAGTTCCGGATCCCATCATATCGCCCGAATTTACGCGACAACCATTTGAAGTGTGATGTGCTAATTGCTGGCTCATTGTCCAATACATATATTTAAAATTCGATTTACTTATGATTGTCGGTTCTTCCCCTTTAGGAGCTATTGCAACTTCCAAATTAATATCGAATGAGTGTTTTCCTTTTTGCTGCAAATAGGGTAGTGGTGTTGGATCTTGTTTTGGTCCCTTAGTTCTAAAAGGTTCCAAAGCATCCATGGTTACAATCCAGGGTGATATTGAAGTGGCAAAATTTTTAGATAAAAAAGGTCCTAGTGGCACGTATTCCCATTTCTGAATATCGCGTGTAGTCCAGTCATTGAGTAAAACCATTCCAAAAATATAGTCTTCGGCCTCATGAACGGGAATATTTTCTCCCATAATATTAGCATCTGTTGTAATAAAAGCCATTTCCAATTCAAAATCAACAGAACGACTAGGACCAAAAACAGGAGTCGTTTCTCCATTTGGTAAGGTCTGACCCATCGGACGATGCACCGGAATTCCAGATGGAATTATAGTAGAACTACGGCCATGATAGCCAACAGGAATATGCAGCCAATTGGGCAATAAGGCATTTTCGGGATCACGAAACATTTTTCCTACATTAGAAGCGTGTTCTTTACTGGAGTAAAAATCGGTATAATCACCTATTAAAACAGGTAATTGCATTTCGACATCTTTGATATTAAAGATCACAACACCTTTGTGTTTCTCGTTTTCTCTTAGACTGGGATTTTCTGCATCAAAAATATCGGCAATTCGGTTTCTAACCAATCTCCAGGTTTTTTTACCATCAGAAATAAAGTCGTTCAGCGTATCTTGCATGAACATATCATCAGTCAATTCAATGCCTTCAAAATAATTTAATTGTTGTAAGGCACCTAGATCAATTGCGAAATCTCCGATTCGGGTTCCAATGGTGATTACATCTTCTTTAGTTATAAATACACCAAAAGGAATATTTTGTATAGGAAAATCACTATTTTCGGCTACTTCTAACCAGGATTTTCTATTGCTATCGTTTGCAGTTATTGACATTTATCTTCTTGATTTCGTATGTTAAAAATTCATTTATCAAATATATCATTATATGTCAATTTAACAAACCATTTTTGTAATTTTGCAAAGTTTTTAACTTAAAATTATAAAATGCAACACGACAAACAAATTTTTGATTTAATTCTAGAGGAACAAGACAGACAAATTCATGGGATTGAACTTATAGCATCCGAAAACTTTGTAAGCGACCAAGTTATGGAAGCAGCAGGTTCTTGTTTGACCAATAAATACGCAGAAGGATATCCAGGAAAGCGTTATTATGGTGGCTGTGAAGTGGTAGATATTGTAGAACAAATAGCTATTGATAGAGCTAAAGCGCTTTTTGGAGCTGAATATGCAAACGTGCAACCGCATTCAGGATCTCAAGCAAATACAGCGGTTTATCACGCTTGTTTGAAACCCGGAGATAAAATTCTTGGTTTCGATTTATCACATGGTGGTCATTTAACACATGGTTCTCCAGTAAATTTTTCAGGACGTTTGTACACACCGTCTTTCTATGGTGTTGAAAAAGAAACAGGTCGTTTTGATTATGATAAAATTCAAGAAATTGCAACTAAGGAACAACCAAAATTAATTATTGCCGGTGCATCTGCCTACTGTCGTGATATGGATTTTGAGCGTTTTAGAAAAATTGCCGATAGTGTTGGTGCTATTTTATTAGCAGATATTTCTCACCCTTCTGGATTAATCGCTAAAGGTTTGATGAACGATCCAATTCCTCATTGTCATATTGTTACTACAACTACGCACAAAACATTACGTGGGCCAAGAGGTGGTTTGATTTTAATGGGAAAAGATTTCGAAAATCCATTTGGACTAACTACACCAAAAGGAGAAATTAGAATGATGTCTTCTTTATTAGATCTTGCCGTTTTTCCGGGTAATCAAGGTGGACCTTTAATGCATATTATTGCTGCCAAAGCAGTTGCTTTTGGTGAAGCCCTAACCGATGAATTTTTCCGTTATACTTTACAAGTACAAAAAAATGCCAAAGCAATGGCAGAAGCTTTTATTAAAAGAGGATATGATTTAATTTCTGGAGGAACTGACAATCACATGATGTTAATTGACCTAAGAAATAAAAATATTACTGGTAAAGAAGCTGAAAATGCTTTGGTGAAAGCGGAAATAACAGTGAATAAAAACATGGTTCCATTTGATGATAAATCCCCATTTGTGACTTCAGGTATTCGTGTTGGAACTCCTGCAATTACCACACGTGGATTAGTTGAAGCCGATATGGAAACGATTGTTGCTTTAATTGATAGAGTTTTGATGAATCATACCGATGAAGCTGTAATTGAAGCTGTAGCGAATGAAGTAAATGAAATGATGGGCGAAAGAGCCATGTTCGTTTTCTAAAAAATAAATACATTTATAAGGTTCAAAGGATAAAGTTATTGCAACTTTAAACTTTGAACCTTTCTTTTTAAATTCAATACTATGTCTACTTTCAGATTAAAATTACCAACTGATCCGCGTTGGGTCAATATTGTAGAAAAAAACATCGAAGAGATTTTAACAGATCACGCTTGGTGCGAACAAAAAGCAGCTTCGAATGCGATTACAATTATTACGATTAATTCGGAATATCCTGATTTAGTTACGGATATGTTGGCTTTGGCCAAAGAAGAAATCGAACATTTTGAAATGGTACACGATATTATCAAAAAGAGAGGTTTGAAATTAGGACGGGAACGAAAAGACGATTATGTAGGCGAATTAGCACAATACATGAAAAGATCCAATACCGGAAGTCGCGTTTCAGGCTTTGTAGAAAGATTGTTGTTTTCGGCTATGATTGAAGCTCGAAGTTGCGAACGTTTTAAAGTGCTTTCTGAGAATATAAAAGATGAAGAATTGTCTAAATTCTATTGGGAATTGATGGAAAGTGAAGCAGCGCATTATACTACTTTTATAACTTATGCCCGGAAATACGGTCACGGTATTGATGTTGAAAAACGATGGAGAGAATGGCTCGAATTTGAAGCTTCGGTGATTGCCAATTACGGAAAAGGCGAAACCATTCACGGGTAAAAAGACTTAACTTATTAAGTAAAACTCCCTTGTTTTAAATTCAAATGTTCCAACTTGTTTCTGCAACTCTTGCAGTTTTTAAATCGATTTGTAAAATGGCTTATTAAACGAGACCAATTAATATCGGCATGTTCGATACTAAATAATA
>CANEZU010000145.1 GCA_947444255.1 Flavobacteriaceae bacterium
GGAATATGTAAATGGGCTGCTGATTTGGGTTTCAAGGGAATTCAGATGCCAACATTAGACAATCGTTTTATCGATTTACAAAAAGCGGCAGAAAGTAAAATTTATGCCGAAGAATTAAAAGGAAAAATAGCTTCCTATGGTTTAGAAATAACCGAATTGTCTACTCATTTACAAGGACAATTGGTTGCCGTTCATCCCACTTATGATGATTTTTTTGACGCTTTTGCTCCTGTTCGCGTACAGAAAAATCCGAAAGCCAGACAGGAATGGGCTGTTCAACAATTAAAATACGCTGCCCAAGCTTCTCAAAACCTAGGTTTAAATGCCCATGCTACTTTTAGTGGTTCGCTACTTTGGCAATATTTTCATCCATGGCCTCAGCGTCCTCCGGGATTAATAGAGGATGGTTTTGCGGAACTAGCCAAAAGATGGACTCCCATTTTAAATGAATTTGATGCGAATGGAGTAGATCTTTGTTATGAGATTCATCCTGGTGAAGATTTGTTCGATGGCGAAACCTACGAGATGTTTCTTAAAGCCGTCAACAATCACTCTAGAGCCTGTATCTTATACGATCCGTCTCATTTTGTTTTGCAACAATTGGATTACATTCAATATATCGATTTCTATCACGAGCGAATTAAAGCTTTCCACGTTAAAGACGCGGAGTTTAATTCGACTGGAAAACAAGGAACTTTTGGTGGATACCAAAGCTGGGTAAACCGAGCTGGACGTTATCGTTCTCCAGGAGATGGGCAGATTGATTTCAAAACAATTTTCAGTAAATTAGCCCAGTATGATTTCAAAGGATGGGCGGTAATGGAATGGGAATGTTGTCTGAAAAATCAAGAAGATGGCGCCAGAGAAGGAGCTGAATTTATTCGAAAGCACATTATAAAAGTTACCGATAAAGCCTTTGATGATTTTGCAGCAATAGAAACCGATTCGGCATTTAACAGAAAAAATTTAGGATTATAAAAATTAAAAATCAATAAACATGAAATTAACGTTCGTACTTTTAGGACTTTCAATATTAGGATTAAGTTCTTTTACTAAAGATAATTTAAAAGAAAATTACAGCAATACATCTCACAAAATTGCATTTGTAGATCAGACTTCTGAAGCTGAAAAATTAATGGCCAAATCTGATTGCATGGTTTGCCATAACAAAGATAAAAAAATTATCGGACCTGCATTTGTCGATATTGCTAAAAAATATCCGTCAAACGATAAAAATATTAAATATTTAGTAGAGAAAATTATTAAAGGGGGCTCCGGTGTTTGGGGACCTATTCCTATGGCAGCTCATGTAGATTATAAAAAAGAAGATGCTAAAACCATCGTTAAATATATTCTTGCCTTAAAAAAATAATACGTTTCAATCGCTTTCCACTTATAGTTCAACTAACAAATCAGTCTAAAAAAACCATGAAAAAAGAAGAAGAGGTTAAAAAGCCAGATACTGAAATCACGCAAAATCGTCGTGATTTTATAAAAACTACTGCTGTAGCTGCGGCTGCATTTATGATTGTTCCTCGTTTTGTTTTAGGCCGTGGTTATGTGGCTCCAAGTGATCGATTGCTGATTGCTAGCATTGGTGTTGGTGGTAAAGGACAATCCGATACTGCTATGTTTGCCAAAAGTGGTAAAGCCGATATTGCTTTTCTATGTGATGTAGATACTCGAAGAGCGGCAAATAGCGTAAAAGCCTATCCAAAAGCTAAGTTTTACAAGGATTGGCGTGAAATGTTAGACAAAGAGCATAAGAATTTTGATGCTGTTTCGGTTTCAACACCGGATCATAATCATGCTATTCAAGCCTTGGCAGCCATGCAATTAGGAAAACATGTCTATGTTCAAAAACCGATGGCGCATGATTTGTACGAAGCTCGTATTCTAACACAAGCAGCCCAAAAGTACAAAGTGGTTACCCAAATGGGAAATCAAGGTTCCTCTAATGATGGGACCCGAATTATGAAAGAATGGTATGAGGCCGGATTAATAGGTGATGTTCATACGATTCACGCCTGGACTGATCGTCCGGTTTGGCCACAAGGTATTCCTTGGTCAACGGCTAAAACGGAAATTCCTAAAGAATTAGACTGGGATTTATGGTTGGGAACAGCTCCGAATAAAAACTACGTTAATAAATTAGTGCCTTTCAACTGGCGCGGATGGTGGGATTATGGAACGGGTGCTCTTGGAGACATGGGCTGTCATTTATTAGAAGCTCCTTTTAGTGTTTTGAATCTAAAATACGCCAAAGACGTTCAATGTAGTGTAGGATCAGTATATGTAGATGAATTTCAAAGAGGCTACTTTCCTGAAAGTTGCCCGCCTTCAAGCCACGTAACCTTGACTTTTCCTAAAACAGAAAAAACCCAGGGTGATGTAACGGTTCACTGGATGGATGGAGGTATTCAGCCAGAACGCCCAGCAGAATTAGGACCTAACGAAATTTTTGGCGATGGTGGTAATGGAACTTTATTTACCGGTACCAAAGGGAAAATGGTGTGTGATACCTACGGATTAAACCCTCGTTTATTGCCATTAGACCGAAATGAAAATTTAAAAATTGCTCAAAAATATGCCCGAGTTCCAAATGGATCTGACGGTCACTACAAACAATGGATTGAAGGAGCAATTGCCGGTTATGGCAAACAGGAACTGAGTTCGGGCTTTGAAGTGGCAGGACCTTTGACCGAAGCTTTATTAATGGCCAATCTTGCCATCAGAGGTTATGACATTCAAAAAGAAGTGCTGGGAGAAGAGACTTATCCGGGTCGTTCAGCTAAATTATTATGGGACAATGACAAAATGAGAATAACCAATTTTGAGGAGGTAAATCAATTTGTAAAAAGAGAATACCGCTCAGGATGGAAAAATTTAACCTTATAATGAATTCAAGATTTCTAAATTAAAATAATAAAAAATGATTAAAAATAGTTGTTTAATAGTATTGCTAATGGCACTAATTCAGACTACAAATGCTCAAAAAGGATTTAAACCCATTTTTGACGGACTTACAACTGCCGGATGGCACTCTTACGGTAAAACGACCGCTGGTTCTGCTTGGAAAGTAGAAGATGGTGTTTTACATTTTGATCCTGAAGCCGCTAAGAATGGTCAAGGAGGCGATTTAGTTACCGATTTAGAATACACTAATTTCCATTTAAAATTAGAATGGAAAGTAGCTCCTAAATCGAATAGCGGAATTATTTTTTATGTACATGAAGATACTAAAAAATATAAAAACACCTATGAAACCGGTTTAGAAATGCAGGTTTTAGATAATGATGGTCATCCTGATGGTAAAATTACAAAGCACCGTGCTGGTGATCTTTATGACTTGATTCAAAGTGTATCAGAGCCAGTGAAACCTGTTGGAGAATGGAATACAGCTGAAGTGGTGTGTAAAAACGGAAAATTAACCCTTGTTTTAAATGGGGTTTTTGTAGTAGAAACTGTTCTTTGGGATGATAACTTCAAAGACTTAGTTTCTAAAAGTAAATTTGCTAAATGGGAAGGTTTTGCAGCCTTTAAAACGGGTAAAATTGCCTTACAAGACCACGGAGAAAATGTTTGGTTTAGAAACATTATGATCAAAGAATGGAATACAATGAAAGTAACAACGGGTTGTGAAACTGGTATGTAATTTCTAAAATAAATGAACCAACCAAAAAACTATTATAAATTAAAACCTACAATTGAATGAATACTACTATCCGAATTAAGCTTTCTATAATGATGTTCCTTGAATTTTTTATCTGGGGCGCCTGGTTTGTAACATTGGGAACTTTTTTAGCCAATAATCTAAGTGCAAGCGGATCAGAATCGGCAGCTGTTTTTTCTACCCAATCTTGGGGCGCAATTGTTGCACCTTTTATAATAGGATTAATAGCAGATCGGTATTTTAATGCAGAAAAAATACTAGGTGTGTTGCATTTAGCAGGTGCTTTTTTGATGTATCAAATGTACATGTCCGTTGATGTGACCTTATTTTATTCTTATGTTTTGGCCTATATGATTTTATACATGCCAACTTTGGCCTTGGTAAATTCGGTTTCTTTTAATCAAATGCAAGATCCTGAAAAAGAGTTTTCTAATATTAGAGTGTGGGGAACAATTGGATGGATACTAGCCGGTCTTGCAATTAGCTATATTTTTCATTGGGATTCGGCTGAAGGCGTAAAAGAAGGTTTGTTGAAAAATACTTTCTTACTAGCCGGAATTGCAGCTTTCCTTTTGGGAATATTTAGTTTTACTTTAACAAAAACACCACCAAAAGTAGCTTCTACGGAGAAAATAAAAATCGGAGATCTTTTAGGTTTCGATGCATTGAAACTTTTGAAAGATAAAAACTTTGCGATATTTTTCCTTTCCTCGATTCTAATTTGTATTCCATTGGCTTTCTATTACCAAAATGCACATCCTTTTTTAACCCAAATGGGAGTGGAGAATCCAACTGGTAAAATGGCGATTGGCCAAATTTCAGAAGCCTTATTCTTGCTTTTACTTCCTGTGTTTTTTGTTCGTTTCGGATTCAAGAAAACCATTTTGTTGGGAATGTTGGCTTGGGCAGTTCGATATGCTTTATTTGCTTATGGAAATGCAGGCGATTTGAGTTTTATGCTCATCATCGGAATTGCATTACACGGTGTTTGCTACGATTTCTTTTTTGTTTCCGGACAAATATATACCAATTCAAAAGCAGGTGAAAAATACAAAAGTGCCGCTCAAGGTTTGATTACTTTGGCCACTTATGGTGTTGGAATGCTGATTGGTTTTGAAGTTGCGGGATGGATTACCGATAATTATAAAACAATGGAAGGCGCAACAGATTGGAATATGGTTTGGATTATTCCAGCCGGAATTGCATTAGGCGTTTTTGTTCTTTTTGCTCTTTTATTCAATGATAAAATCAAAGCGGATAAAGAAACACTTTCACATTAAAAAAATACGAACATGGATTTAAACAGAAGATCAGCAATAAAAGGAATTCTAGCCGGAACTGCAGCCTTGGGTATACCTTCGGGGTTTTCTGCTATAGCGATGACTAATGCTGAAACAAATTTACCAATGGGGATTTTAAAAGGGAATATCAATCATTCTGTTGCCAGATGGTGTTTTAGTGATATCGATCTAGAAACCCTTTGTGTAGAAGCTAAAAAACTGGGGATTAAGGCGATTGATTTGATTGGTCCAAAAGATTGGCCTATTGTTCAAAAACACGGATTAGAATCCAGTATGTGTAATGGGGCCGAAATTAATTTGGTGGATGGTTTTAATGATCTCCAATTTCATGAAATATTAATTAAAAACTATACCGAAATGATTCCACTTGTGGCTCAGGCAGGATATAAGAATCTGATTTGTTTTAGCGGAAGCCGAAGAGGTAAAACCGATGAAGAAGGTTGGAACAATTGTGTGACTGGATTAAAGAAATTACTTCCCTTAGCCGAGAAACATCAGGTTACCTTGGTGATGGAATTGCTTAATAGTAAAATAGACCATAAAGATTATCAATGTGATAAAACGGTTTGGGGTGTTGAATTGGCCAAACGCTTAAATTCAGAAAACTTCAAATTGCTCTATGACATTTACCATATGCAAATTGATGAAGGCGATGTGATTCGCACCATCAAAGAAAACCATCAGTATATAGCGCATTATCATACTGCAGGTGTTCCGGGTCGAAATGAAATCGATGAGACCCAGGAATTGTATTATCCCGCAATTATGAAAGCCATTGCAGCCACTGGTTTCAAAGGATATGTCGGCCAGGAATTTATTCCCAAACAGGCAAACAAACTGGCTTCCTTAAAGACAGCCATTAGTATATGTGATATTTAACAACTCTAAAATAATAAATTATGACGAATAGAAGATCCTTTCTGATAAACAGTAGTTTGGCTTTAGGAGCATTAGCTTTAGCGCCTTCTTTTGCCTTTGGAACCAATAAAAGAAATGTAGGATTGCAGCTTTACAGCCTAAGAGAAGCGTTTCCTAAAAATGTAAAAGGAATTCTAGAACAAATAGGCAAGA
>CANEZU010000146.1 GCA_947444255.1 Flavobacteriaceae bacterium
CCTGTCCACAAGTTTGAGTATCTATTCTACAAAGTACATTACCGTTCTGAATGGCCGACTTAACCTGACTGTAGGTTTCTAAAGCGGGATATTGACCTCCTGAGGAATGACAACCGGTGCAGTTTGCTGTAATTATTGGATTAATATTAGCTACATAGGTAGGATTAGTATTGACAACCGAAATCTGTTCAAAAGTATTCGACTCGCATGAAAATGCAAATAAACAAGCAAATACAAGCGTCAGAATTATTAATTTTTTCATATTCTTTATTTTTAAAAAACTCTATACATATTAAATCCAAAATAAATACTACCACCATTCCAATTACCTGAGGTATTTGAAAATACGGCTACATCATTCATAGGTTGACTGTTCGAGAAAACCAATTGAAAAACATGTCCACCTGTCTCAATATCTAAACCAGCAGAAAGTGGATTGTGATAAGGTGATACAAAATTCTCTGGCATATTTATACGTGCAGCATACTCTAAATTAACACTTAATCTTTTAGATAATTTATAACGAGCTCCAGTTCCAACTAAAAATAAATCTTTTTGCTCTAATCCCTGTTGATATAGGTTTTTATGAACATAAATAGGAGCTACTTCAAAGGATAGTGCATTAGTAACTTTTCTGGAAATCAATAATTGTGTAGTAAAAGCCAATCGGTTATTGAATTTTAATAAAGGATATTGGGCCGTTTTAAGAGCACTGTTAATATCCAGGGTGTTATAGCCAACAATACTCAGCGGGAAACCACCCGATATTTGATCTGCAAATTTATATTTCACAGCCAATTCATAAGTCTTGTTATAAGTTTGTCTGGACAAACCAAATGAAAGCCAATCGGTAGCACCATAAATCCCACCAATTTTAGTGTAAGCATTGTCTAGTCCAAAAAAGTTTGTTAATCCTTTTGTCAAATCACCGAATCGGTGGGAAATCAAAAAATAAAACTCGCCTTTAGCAGGCAATTTCGTAGATTGCATATTACAAATTTGAAGGGCTTTAAAAGCAGAAGTTTCAACTTGTTTATCATTAGATTTAATAGTATCTAACTGATTCAATAAATCATCTTGTGCAGCTGCCAATCCAATGACAAAAAAGACGAGAATAAAGGATAAAAAACTTTTAATTTTCATTTAATTTAATTTTTGATTATTAAGCATTGATCTAATTTTAATTCACCCATTAAATCATCATAACCCACAACTCTTCCTTTTATCTGGAGCGATTGGTCTTTTTTGATAGAAGAATCCGGGTTTTTTAAGGTGCAGATAATTGAATTATCAATACTAATTTCTGTTCCGTTGACAGCTGTAACCTTTCCGCTTATTGCTACTGCCTTTTCAAGATATTTGGCATTTGACAGCTCAATACTTTTTGAAAACTCATCTGTTATGCTTTTTGAACTCACAGTAAACTGTGTGCTCTCAGCCGACAAATCTCTAGCGCCGCCATACATTACATAATTATATCCTGCAAATCCCATTAGTCCAATTACTAATACGGAAAGACCCAATATTTTTATTTTTTTCATTTATTTTATTAATTAATTACTACTTTTTTTACTGCTTTATTTTCATTATTTGATAGTTCTATAAAAAACAATCCCTTTGACAAATCAGATAAATTTATGATGTCATCCTGATCATTAGAACCTCTTCGTATTTCTTTAATCAATTTAGCAGTACTATCAAATACTCTTATTTTTGAAATTTCAAAACTGTTATTTTTCGAAAGACTAAAAATCCCATTGCTAGGATTTGGAAAAATCGCAACATCATCTAGCGAGGAGAAAGCTGCTGTTCCTAGTAAGGTTGTGAATGTGAGTGTAGCACTTCCAAATGAGGTATGTTGACTGGCAAGATTGGTACTCGGACCTACTGCCCATATCATATTTAATGAACCTATTGAATTATATACAAAAGTAAAGTCTTTGGCATCAGCCGTATTAAAAGGCCTGCTTACAACAACTGTTCTTGTAGACCCTAAGACAGTATTACTAACTAATGTCAAATTATTAGTTGGATCTGTTATGGCTGCATTATGGTTTCCAGGAAGATATTGATCCAATGCAGAACTACCATTGACGGTAAAACAATCCGTATTAGCCATCATACTAGTTGCATTTAATCCCGCCGTAAACCAAACATTTGAAGGTCCAGACAGGGTCATTGTCGCAGTGGAACTTGCATTATTTAAATCAATTTTAATCGTAATTCCACCACCAACACTAACTGATCCAGTTGATTTTGTCTGAGCTTGGGAGACAGTCATCATTCCAAAAATCATAAATAATACATACATTTTTTTCATAATTTTCATTTTAAGTTTATTGATCCAATAGTATAATTAATTCTGTATTTTTATTAAAATTCGCATAATCCAATGCTGATCTGCCTTCTTTATCTTTTAATCTTAAATCTGCCCCGGCCTTAATTAAACCTTTCACTATTTCATTTTTATTGAAAAAAACAGCATAAATTAAAGCTGTTTTTCCATTCGTATCCGATTGATTCAAATCCACTTTCTTTGCAATCAACTTATCAATAATTATTGTATTTCCTGACATGATTGCCGCCATCAAAGCGCTACCCATTCCTGAATTATAATCCAAATCCACAACCTTATCCGCTAAAAATAGTGCCACTGCTTCGTTTGCTCTGTAGCAGGCCAAAATAAGGGGGCTTGACTTTTTATCATCAATTTCATTTATGGAATTTGGATTTGAATGATATGCTAATTCAACTTCATCTAGACTACCTTTTCTTGCAATATCAAATATATTTTTGTTTTGAGATTGAGCAAACAGCACAAAAAATAAAGAAAATAGAATAGCAGCTTGAACTCTCATTATCAGTGTTTTATAATAAATACAAAATTAATAAATGCTTTTCAATTATGGCGTTTTAGGACTTAATTTTTGCTTAACATTTTAAGTTTACAAGTGTTTTAAGTCACTCTTATTTTTAATATAAAATTAATCTTACCTAATTTATTTAAAAAATATTCCAAATTAAAAACATAAACCATAGATTTGTAAATGTTTATTAAAATAATTTTTAACCTATGAAGACTAAAACTATATTTTCATTTTTTTATTGCGTTCTAATTCTATTCTTCAGTTCTACTCTTTTTGCCCAAATGGGTTATAATAATGGAATGGGTGGCGGAATGAATAGAGGAATGGGTGGTGGAATGAATAGAGGAATGGGTGCAAGTCAATATAATGACACACCTGAAAAACAAAAAAAAATTGACTATTTGCAAGCTTCACTAGATAATTTAGAAAAAGAATTATCACTTGATACTTTTCAAAAGGCAGTTATCAAAGATATTTTGGTTGAAAATCAGACTGAAATGATGAGCATCTCAAAACAGGATATTCCAGATGAATCCAAAATTGAAAAAATGGGAATTATAAAAGAACAATTAGAAGGAAAAGTAATAAAACTCTTGAATCCAGACCAGATTGAAAAATTTGCTAAAATGAAAGAGAAAATGGAAAAGAAAAAGAAAAAATCCTAGATCCTATTCCTAGCAATAAAAACAAAAACCACCTAAAAAGGTGGTTTTTGTTTTTATAAAAGTAACTTCTATAAAGGAATATTTCCATGTTTGCGTTTTGGACTTTCACTTACTTTATTTTCTAACATACTAAAAGCTTTGATTAATTTTCTGCGCGTTTCCTGGGGCAAAATTACCTCATCAATAAAACCACGTTGAGCAGCAGTATAAGGATTGGCAAATAAATCGGCATATTCCATTTCTTTTTCTGCTAATTTTGCTGCAGGATCAGAAGCTTCACTAATTTCCTTTTTAAATATAATCTCACTAGCACCCTTTGCTCCCATTACCGCAATTTCTGCTGTAGGCCAAGCAAAATTCATATCAGCACCAATGTGCTTGGAGTTCATCACATCATAAGCACCTCCATACGCTTTTCTAGTAATTACAGTTACTCTCGGAACTGTGGCTTCGCTCAATGCGTATAATAATTTGGCACCATGAATAATAATTCCGTTCCATTCCTGATCCGTTCCTGGTAAAAACCCAGGAACATCTACTAATACTAATAAGGGTATATTGAAACAATCGCAAAAACGAGTAAATCTCGCTGCTTTTATGGAACTATTTACATCTAAAACTCCGGCTAAAACCATCGGTTGATTAGCTATAATTCCGATACTTCTCCCTCCTAGTCTAGCAAAACCAACAATTATATTTTCTGCATAGTTTTTATGAACTTCAAAAAAAGAATCCTCATCTATAATTCCACTGATTACGCCATGCATATCATAGGGTTTATTCGGGTTGTCCGGAATAATAGTCGCTAGTTTTTCACGTATTTCATCGCCTAAAATATAAGGCTGTTTAGGAGCAGTTTCCGTATTACTTTGAGGCAAATAACTCAATAAACGTTTCAAATCTTCCAAACATTCTACATCATTTGCAGAGGTACAATGTGCCACTCCCGACTTTGTAGAATGCGAACTTGCACCACCTAATTCTTCCGAAGTCACGGTTTCATTTGTTACAGTTTTTACTACATTAGGTCCGGTAACAAACATATAACTGCTGTTTTCAACCATCATAGTAAAATCAGTCATAGCTGGCGAATAAACAGCTCCACCGGCGCAGGGACCCATTATAGCTGATATTTGCGGAATCACTCCCGATGCTTTTACATTTCTAAAAAAAATATCAGCATAGCCTCCCAATGAACGTACTCCTTCTTGAATACGTGCTCCACCTGAATCATTCAACCCAATCATAGGAGCTCCCATTTTTACTGCCATATCCATGATATTACAGATTTTTTCGGCATGAGTTTCGGATAAAGAACCTCCAAAAACAGTAAAGTCCTGAGCAAAAGCATAGACTAATCTTCCATTTATAGTTCCATAACCTGTGATCACACCGTCACCATAAAATAGTTCTTTTTGCATTCCAAAATCAGAGGTGCGGTGCGTAACCAACATTCCAATTTCCTCGAAAGATCCTTCATCCATCAAATAATTGATTCGCTCTCTAGCAGTAAGTTTTTTATTGGAATGCTGCTTTGCTATTCGATTCTTTCCTCCTCCTAAATGAGCTAAGGCAATTTTATCGTTTAATTCTTTTATTTTAGATTCCATAATTTACTGAATTGCTAATCGTATGATTTTTTGATCTTCTAAATACTTTTTCATAGCCACAACTGCTGCAATTTGAGCTTCCTTGGCCATTTGGCTTTTTAATACTTCTGCCTTATAATAGTTACGTACAAAATGGGTATCGAAATTTCCAGAACGAAATGCTTCATGCTCACAAACAAACTTTCCAAATGGCAAAGTAGTCGCTACTCCTTCTACCTTATACCCTTCAATTGCTTTTAGCATAATTTGAATAGCTTCTTCTCTGGTTTCACCATAAGTAATAAGTTTAGCCAACATTGGATCATAATATATTGGAATATCCATTCCCTGCTCAAAGCCATTATCAACTCGAATTCCTTCGCCTTCTGGCAATTGATACACCTCCAAATGACCCACACTTGGCAAGAAATCATTCATCGGATCTTCGGCATAGACTCGCAATTCTAGTGCATGACCTTTAATGGTTAAATCTTCCTGCTGGATTCCAAGTGCTTCTCCTCTTGCAACCCGAATTTGAAGTTCAACTAAATCAAGTCCGGTAATCCATTCAGTGACCGGATGCTCAACCTGTAAACGCGTATTCATTTCCAGGAAATAGAAATTGTAATTTTCATCCAATAAAAATTCGACCGTTCCTGCGCCTAAATAATCACAAGATTTCGCAACCAAGACTGCTGCTTCACCCATTTGTTTTCTTAACTCAGGAGTTAAAACTGATGATGGAGCTTCTTCAACCACTTTTTGATGGCGACGTTGGATACTACATTCTCTTTCAAATAAGTACAACACATTCCCATGACTATCCGCTATTATCTGGATTTCGATATGTCGAGGTGAAGCCACGTATTTTTCAATAAAAACCGATCCATCACCAAAAGCAGAAATCGCCTCACTAATCG
>CANEZU010000147.1 GCA_947444255.1 Flavobacteriaceae bacterium
AACCCTAATTTAAACACCGATGGCGTAAAAGTGAGTTCAAAATGGAATGAATTATACCAAATTAAATTGGATTGGGCTTCAACCCATTTATCGCAGCGGTTCAGATAAATTTTGAAAGAAAGCAATTAGCTATAAAATTATTATTGTATATTTACAATCATGTATATGTAATAATACAATTACGAGTATGAAAACAACTTCAAAAGATACAGGAAAACCTAAAAGTATAAACCTTAGAGCATCTAAGAAAGTCCTCGAAGAGGATAGTCTTACAAAATTTTCACCTTCTTGGGTCGTTTTGAACGGCAAGGATGCTCCTGCTTATAAAATGGAATTAATAGGTCGAATTAGAGAGGGTGTAAAAAAAACAGATTGGAAGCAATTAATACAATTTACCGAGTCTACTGAAAAAGAATTTGAACATATATTACCGGCCTCAATTAGTAGTATGCAAAAGAAAACAGTTTATAGTAAGGAAACATCCGAAAGAATATACGAATTGGCAAGCTTATTTGGATTGGGATATGAAGTGTTTGATTCTAAAGACGATTTTAAGCGATGGTTAATGACTCCATCAAAGACTCTTGGAAATAAAATACCTTTTGATTTACTGGATAGTAGTTTTGGTTTCGAAATGGTAGAAAATGAAATTGTTAGAATTCAATATAATGTTTACAGCTAATGATTGTTTATAGAATAGCCAATCTCAAATATAAAGATTTAACACTTTCAGGAATAGGAGCTGAAAAAGTAGGTGGTAGATGGAACGAAGTCGGAACACGGGCTGTGTATTGCTCCGAAAATAGCTCTTTGGCTTTGCTTGAGTATTATGTTCATTCGGAAAATATCGCCTATTTACCCAAAGAAATAGTAGTTGCAAAAATTGAATTTCCAGATGAGTTTGTTATTGAAAAACTAAAGGAAATTCCTGAAAGATGGAACCAATACCCCTATTCCGCTATAACCACAGAAATTTTTACAAAATTATCAAAAGATCGTAATTTTTTTGCCTTAGCTGTACCCTCTGCAATTATTGGATTAGAATCAAATATAATTCTAAACCCCTTATACAAAGATTTTGGAAAAGTAGAAGTGGTTGAATTCATAACCTTAGCTATCGATGAAAGGCTTAAAATTGATAAACACGAATAATACTAAATGTTTGAATCGTGTAATTTTAATTTATATATTCCTATGTAATATGTTTTCTTAAAGGTTTTATTATTTAAATTACAATCCAATGAATTAAAATTGATCTCATTCGTTATAAAACACCTGCTTTTTGAATAGGACTAGGCTTTTGCCCATTTTAAATTAAATCGGATGCTACGAAAAGAATTTCTTTGGCGCCGAAAGCTGCCGAACACTATCTGTAATTACAACTTCCTTATTCTCAACCGCATCATAAACCGCAATAACAGTAGTGCTGTTGTGTATGCGGGCTAATTTTTTGTAAGACAAGCGCTCCTGACAGGCAAATCCAATAAAGAGAAAACTAATATGCAGATTATTCCCTTTAGGACGCAGCGTAGTCAATCGAATAGATTGCTGCTCCGCATCCTTCTCCAAAACAATTTCTTCACTATAGGAGGCATCCGATTTGTAAATGGAAGTTTCATAATTCTCCGTCACAATAGCAAGATGAACATGTGTAGCTCCAAGTGGCCAGTCAAGATGCTCGCCAGCTATAAAACGATCCAAACAAAACTCTTGCTTCTTATAATCCCATTTTAATTTTTTCTTCAAAACTTTGCTTAATGGACGAAAGAAGTTACTCTCAAAACCCAGAATAAAAGCCTTAGCATCTGCTGTTGCCAATCCCCCTTCAACTGTACGACTCCCTTTTTCCTTGGGATCTTCACTTAATATGGAAAATAAAAGTTGATTAACCCTGCCGGCAGAGCTCCCCTCCTTAGCATAAATATTGAATCGGTTGGCCAGCATCCGGAAATTACGAGCCTTGAGCACCACACTCGCAAATTCAATATGTTGCTTTCGGAAATTATCATAATTCGGATTCTCCCGAACCTTCTTACTTGCTTTAGGATCCTTTTCTTTTTTTTGACTGGCAAAATTTCCAAAAGGAGAATTGGTAAAAGTGATACCATCTATACTACCACTTAATTTAATCGGAGAAATAACTCTAGCCATGATTTCTAATTTTCATTAAAGATAACTAATAAAAATCTTACATGCTGACGACCAGTAACTTATTTATAAAAATAAGAAATAATAACTGATTTATTCTTAAACTAAAGTAAAATCGAATACAATAATTCCAATCCGCACAATTATAAAGCAGTTCCCAACAAAAAGAAATCCAATTAGTGCTTTAATTGCTTCTCCTGATTACCGATGATATCCAAATAACTTTCGAAACCTACCTTTTTGGCTAGGATCTTTTTATTAGCATCCAATAAATAAAAAACAGGCGTTTGAGATACATTATATAAGGTTTGAAAATCAACTTCTTCTTTGGTGTAATTTCCAATAACAGTAGTGGCAGGACTGACATTAATCCATTCTTCGAGCTTCTCTTTGGCGATAAACTCCATCCATTTGACTTTCTCCTCATTATTGATATTGATGGCAAAGACTTTGATTCCCTTGCTTTTCCATAAATCAGTATAGACTTTTTTCATTTTCGGAATCTCCGTGGCACAATGCCCACAGGTGGGATCCCAAAAAGCCAGAACGATATAAGGCGCCTTGACATCATACAAATCAATGCGTGTACCAGCTGCCGTATTCATAAAAAGATTGGGCGCCAACCCTCCTATTTGGTTGCTTTTTAAAATCCGATCCATTCGCTTCAAAAACTCTTTTTGCTCCAATTCCAGCCAGCTGTATTCCTTGCCTTTAAAATAGTGATCGTTAATATTCAAAAATACTTTGTCGAGGCCCATTATTTTGGGAGCTACATATTTATTTACAAAAAACAAACTCAGGTATTTAAACAAATCGCCTTCTTTAGAACCCGTCTTATCTAAAATGGTAAAAACTTCTGAAGTTATAGCTTCAGAGGTCTGAGCTACCAGAGAATTAAAATAACCATCGATTTTATTTTCTAAAAAAGGATTGCGCAACAATCGAGGATCACTAAAATCAAGAGCGGAAAAATAGCGTTTCTTGATGTAATCCAGACTGTCTTTTTTAGTTTTCAAAATCACTGCCTCCTCCTTTACATCAAAATAATTCTCAACAGGAAGTGATAATTCGAATAACAGACTAATCAAATTATGAGGATTCTTTTGCAAATAATCCGATTTGTATTTAGTAATTTCCTTCTGGATAATCCCAATTTTATTGCGAACTTGCAAGCTGTCTTTTTTAGTTTTCTGCTGCGCCAAACTTCCATTTAAGGTGTTCATGGCCTCCGACTTCTCTTTTAAGAGCGAATTAAAAGCCTGAAAATCCAAATTCAAGGGCGAATGTTCAATAACGCTTTTCAAAGGATTCTCTAAATTAACCGCTATGCTAAAGTGTTGCTCTGCATCCATAACAAATTCGGTAACAATTTTTTTGTCCTTATCTACAAGCATATAAATACCCTCGGTATATTTGCTGTCTTTTTCAAATGTTATTCTCCCAGTGGTATTGGCAGTAGCCGAATCCAAGAGCGTGGTATATTTTCCGTAATAACCCGCCAAATAATATTTGGCGTTTTTAAATTCGGATGCATTAAATTCAATTTTAGATTTTTCAGCTTGAGCAAATAGCGTATTTTCGAAAGCAAACAAACTTATTAGAAGAAGTAAATATTTCATATTAGATAACTTTACAGTGGAGAGCAATACTGTGCTCGAATTTTATTTAACAAAAATAATACTTTTATTGATCTCGCCAAATTGATTTTCTATGGCTATATCAAGTATTTTCCAAAAAGACTGTTGCTTTTTTTCGTCAACAGTCTTTCCTTTTTTTAGTGTCGGACATCAACAACTGATTTTTATTGAGATTTAAAACAATACCATTCAGCTATTTACAGGTTTTAAAAGCTATCCTTTAGCATTTAAATAGTAAGACCTTTTTATAATACATCCAAATTATTTTTATTCGATTCAAAAAATTATTCCTACATAATTAAAAAATAATAGTGATTTTATTATTTTGAGAATTTGAAATGTTAAAATATTGATAATTATATATTTATGATATTTTAATCGTTTTTTTGAGCTAATTTATACTCACTAATTGTAGTTTATTAACATTTTATTTGTAATATTGTTCATAATTATCACGCCCCAAGTGACCAATTAACCAAATAAAAAGAATGAGAAATTTCAACCTACTGAAGTCTTTCCTGATAACTCTTGTGTTATTAGTGTCAAACTATACTTTTTCAAATTCATTTGAAAATGCAAATTATAAGCACGAGACCTTATATAGTCTTATAGCACCAACCATAACTTCTTTTACTCCTGCCTCAGGCGCTGCCGGAACGGTGGTTACGATAACCGGAACTGATTTTACAAATTCCTCTATAGTCACCCTTGGTGGCGCAACCATTGTAGCTGCTAATGTTACATGGTCCTCTGCAACCCAATTAAAAGTGACTATTCCTTGTGGGAGTGTTTCGGGAAAATTTGCTGTTGATGGGGTTATTTCAGCAAATACATATAGCTACACAGCACCTTTAATTACGATAACTGGAAATACAACTATTTGTTCGGGTACTTCGACTACGCTTACAGCAACAGGAGCTAGTTCCTATTCTTGGAATACTGGCGCCAGTTCAAATACACTATCAGTTAGTCCTACAGCGACAACAACCTATTCCGTTACCGGAACTGACGCTAATGGATGTACCGCAAACACTAACACTACTGTCCAACTTAATGCCTTACCAACCATTACGATCAGCGGAAATACTACCATCTGTTCCGGTACACCAACTACGCTAACAGCTGCTGGTGGTCTCAGCTATAATTGGAATTCAGGCACCTCTTTGACTGCTACCATTTCTGTTTCTCCTGCAGTTGCAACCAACTATTCCGTTATTGGAACCGATGCTAATGGATGTCAAAATTCTAAAACCGTACAAGTACTCGTTAACGCTATTCCTACCGCTTCAGTGAGTGCAGTTTCTCCAATTTGCGCTGGAAATTCGGCTACCTTTACTATTACTGGAACTCCAAATGCAAGCGTAGTATACAAAATTGACGCAGGAGTGAATACTACTGTAGTTTTAAATGGCTCAGGAACAGCTACTATCAGCATTCCTAGCGCCAGCGCTAATAAGATTTTAAATTTAATTTCGGTTAGTTATTTAGGCTGTTCCAATGATTTAACTGGCGCTAACGCTAGCGTTCAGGTGAATGCAATTCCGTCAACTCCTGTTACGAATGCGGTATCTTATTGCCAAGGTGAAACTTCGGCCGCTTTAACGGCTTCCAGTTTTACAGGAACTCTTAAATGGTATTTGACCTCAGCCGGAATTACCCCCTTAGCAAGTGCTCCTCTACCCAATACTTCCGCAGCTGGTACACTAACTTATTATGTAAGTCAGACTATTGACGGTTGCGAAAGTGCAAGAGCATCCATAACCGTGACGATTAAAGCAGCAACGCCAGCACCTTCGGCAACAACTCCTATAAATTATTGCGTGGGCGAAACTCCTTCTGCCTTAGCCGCTTCGGGAACTTCACTATTGTGGTATACTGTCGCTATTAATGGTTCAGGAAACGCTCTGGCACCTACACCTAGTACCAGTGCTCCTGCAGTACTGAATTATTTTGTAAGTCAAACAGTGAATGCATGTGAGAGTCCTAGAACTCAAATCACCTTGACTGTCAATGCTATACCGCTTGCGCCTGTAGCAGGAGCAACTTCGGTTGCCTATTGCCAAAATCAAACTGCGACTGCTTTATTAGCGACGCCAGCTTCAGGAGCGACCTTAAAATGGTATACTGTTGCATCCGCAGGTACCGCTTCGCTTAGTGCTCCAACACCCAATACG
>CANEZU010000148.1 GCA_947444255.1 Flavobacteriaceae bacterium
AATCGCTATGCTGATTTGCGTTACGAATATGAAGACGGGAAATTTAGTAGTGTCAATGCAGGAAATGACAAGGAAGATAATCCGGTTCAAGTGGGTTACATTGCTTTTAAACAACATTTCTTTACTTCGATACTTTTAGCGGATGTTCCTTTTAGCAAGGCTAAATTATATTCTAATAATTTGGTAAAAGACGAGAAAACCGATACGGTATTCACCAAACAATTTAAAGCTAACGTTCCTTTGGCTTTTAACAATGGTGAAATCAATTCGAAAATGAATTGGTATTTTGGTCCCTCAGATTACAAAACATTAAATCATTACGATCGGAATTTAGATAAAATTATTCCGCTAGGATGGGGAATTTTTGGATGGATCAATAAGTTTATTTTCATTCCTTTATTTGGATTCCTAAGTTCTTATATTGCTTATGGGATTGCAATTATCGTATTTACGGTAATGATTAAAATTGCGATGTCACCAATCACGTATAAATCCTTTTTGTCACAAGCAAAAATGAAAGTATTGCGACCTGAAATCTCAGAATTGGGTGAAAAATACAAAAAAGACGCGATGAAAAAGCAACAGGAAACGATGAAGTTGTACAATAAAGCCGGTGTAAATCCAATGGCGGGTTGTATTCCTGCCTTGATTCAATTGCCTTTTATGTATGCCTCTTTTCAGTTCTTTCCATCGGCATTTGAATTGAGACAAAAAAGTTTCCTTTGGGCGGATGATTTGTCTTCTTTTGATCAAATTGCCAAATTGCCTTTTCACATTCCTTTGTATGGTGATCATATTAGTTTATTTCCAATTCTGGCAGCTATTGCAATTTTCTTTTATATGAAAATGACTTCTGGCGATCAGCAAATGGCAGCACCACAACAAGAAGGTATGCCAGATATGGCTAAGATCATGAAAATCATGATTTATGTTTCGCCAATAATGATGTTGATTTTCTTCAATACTTATGGAGCAGGATTGAGTTTGTATAACTTTATTTCTAATTTAATTACGATTGGAATTATGATTGTTATTAAGCGATATGTTGTTGATGAAAAGAAAATTCACGCACAAATTCAAGAGAACAAATTAAAAGAGCCTAAAAAGCAAGGTAAATTCCAACTCAAAATGCAACAGATGATGGAACAAGCCGAGGCACAGAAAGCCCAGCAAAAGAAAAAATAATAATTAAAATATCCGCAGCTGCGGATATTTTTTTGTTCTAAATAATTTAAAGCTAAAGCATCCGTTATACCTAAAACCAATCGCAATGAAAGCATTTTTTTATATACTGGTTCTTAATTCTCTATTTTCATTTTCACAAACGAAATGGAATGTTTTAGACGATAAAGGTCAAAAGCATGGATTATGGAAAGGCGTTTTTGCCGAATCTCAGCGTCCACGTTATGAAGGGACTTTTAATCATGGCGAGGAAACTGGTATTTTTACTTATTTTGATGATACCAAAGCTCAATCTATAATCGCGACCCGAACCTTTAATCCAACAGATCATTCGGCTTATACTATTTTTTATGATCAGAAGAAAAATAAGGTCAGTGAAGGAAAAGTAGTTAACAAGCTTTATGAAGGGGAATGGAAGTATTATCACGAAGCTAGTCCTATCATCATGACCATTGAATATTATTCAAAAGGGAAGCTCAATGGCAAGAGAACGGTTTATTATCCAAGTTCAAAAATTGCTGAAGATGCTAATTATTTGGATGGAAAAAAAGAAGGTTCTTATATGAAATACACCGAGAAAGGAATTGTTTTAGAAGATTCTAATTATAAGAACGGAGAATATAATGGACCTTGTGTATACAAAGATCCAAATGGATTAATTGTAGCCCAGGGCAATTACAAAGCAGGTATGAAAACCGGAAACTGGCAGTTTTTTGAAAACGGAAAACTTTTGAGTTCCGAAAATAAACCAAAGGTTAAGAAAGTTGTAAAAGCTAAATCCAAATAAATTTAAAATCGTATTTTTGTATTCTAAAAATTACGAAATGAAGCGTGTTGTTGTTGGTCTTTCTGGAGGTGTAGATTCTAGTGTTGCAGCCTATTTGTTGCAAGAGCAAGGATATGAAGTGATTGGGCTTTTTATGAAAAATTGGCACGATGATTCCGTTACTATTTCTAATGAATGTCCTTGGTTAGAAGACAGTAACGATGCTTTATTAGTTGCCGAAAAACTGGGGATTCCTTTTCAAACCGTTGATTTAAGCGAACAGTATCAAGAGAAAATCGTTGATTATATGTTCAGTGAATATGAAAAAGGGCGAACTCCAAATCCTGATGTTTTGTGCAATCGCGAAATTAAATTCGAAGTCTTCATGAAAATTGCCTTAAGTCTTGGAGCCGATTATGTGGCTACAGGTCATTATTGCAGAAAAGGCGAAATCGAAGTCGAAGGTAAACCGGTCTATCAATTATTAGCTGGTGCCGATACTAACAAAGATCAATCTTATTTTTTATGCCAATTATCTCAAGAGCAATTGGCTAAATCTTTATTCCCTATTGGTGAATTGACCAAACCAGAAGTTCGTGAAATTGCGACCCAATTGGACTTGGTTACTGCAGACAAAAAAGATTCGCAAGGCTTGTGTTTCATTGGTAAAGTAAGATTACCCGAATTTTTACAACAAAAACTAAAACCCAAAGACGGATTAATTTTTGAAATCGATGCCAGTCAGGAAATATACAGTAGCACGAAACCCAATCTAGAATCTCTAGAGGCTTCCTTGCAGTATGATGCGACTTCCGTTTCCTATGTTCCAGAAATGGGGAAAGTTGTGGGCAAACATCAAGGCGCTCATTATTTTACCACTGGGCAAAGAAAAGGGTTGAATGTGGGTGGCACCAAAGAGGCTTTATTTGTTATTGCTACTAATGTCGAAACCAATACCATATATACCGGTCAAGGGGCACAACATCCGGGATTGTTCAAAAAAGCACTTTTTGTTGAAAAAGAGGAAGTACATTGGATTCGTCCTGATTTGGCTCTGGCCAATGGCGAAAAGATGCAAGTTATGGCGAGAATACGATACCGTCAACCTTTACAAAAGGTAACTTTGCATCAATTTGAAAGTGGCATGTATGTTTCATTTGATGAAGCCCAATCGGCAATCACAGAAGGCCAATTTGTAGCTTGGTATCAGGAAGATGAATTATTGGGCTCGGGAGTGATTTCTTAGATCAATTTCCATTTATAAGAATTCAATTATGAAAAAAATATTTTTAGTAGGATTCTTATTTCTCCATTTTTTAGTATTTTCTCAAGAAGATGCTTGGGTTTATTTTAATGCTAAAGCCAATACACAAAACTATTTCAATCAACCGCTATCTATGCTCAGTCAAAGGGCTTTGGATAGAAGGGGTGCACAAAATATTCCTTTGGATGAAAAAGACATTCCAATTTCTCCGAATTATATTGATCAAATTGCGGCTACTTCAGGCATTAGTGTGAAAGCGAAATCGAAATGGTTTAATGCTGTTCATGTCCAAGGTAGTCTGGCTGATATCAGATCACTTTATGGTTTGTCTTTTGTAGATCATATAGAATTTGCTAATAGAACTTTGAATTCTAGTGGTAAAATAGCTGCGGCAAAAGAGATTATTACAGTTAGTAAAACAGGCCAAGAGCAAACCTCTTTTAATTATGGAAGTTCGGCCAATCAGATTCGGATGTTAAACGGAATCCTTTTGCATCAGCAGAATTATACAGGCCTAGGAAAAGTCATTGCCGTTATGGATGGTGGATTTCCAGGAGTAGATACAGCTCTACCTTTTTCCCGACTTCGGGATAATAATCAAATACTTGGCGGATACGATTATGTGAATCGGAATTCTAATTTTTACTCCGGAATCGATCATGGAAGTATGGTGCTTTCTACCATGGGTGGTTCTTTAGACAATCAATTAGTAGGGACAGCGCCAGACGCTTCCTATTATCTTTTTGTTACCGAAGATGGAAGTAAGGAAGGGCCTTTAGAAATGTCATTGTGGGTAGAAGCTGCTGAAGAAGCAGATCGTTTAGGCGTTGATATCATTACGACTTCTTTGGGTTATACCGAATTTGATAATTCCAGTTATAATTTTACGTATGCTGATATGAATGGCAGTACTAGTTTCATATCAAGAGGAGTTGATGTTGCTTTTAGTCGCGGTATCATTTGTGTAGTTTCTGCCGGAAACGAAGGTAATAAAGCTTGGAAATACATTTCGGCTCCTGCCGATGCTTTTCATGCACTTGCTATAGGTGCTGTTAATGCGGCGGGCAATTATGCGAGTTTTAGTTCAGTTGGTCCCTCGTTTGATCAAAGGATAAAGCCTGATTTAGCGGCTCAGGGCCAATTGGCTGTTGTGGCTAATTCGACAGGTGCAATAGTAAATGCCAGTGGTACTTCATTTTCGGCTCCAATTATTGCCGGAATGGTGGCGAGTTTGTGGCAGGCCTTACCCAATAAAACGAATTTGGAAATTATAAGTTTGATAAAAGAATCGGCAAGTTTGTTTGCGAATCCAAATACAGAAATGGGTTATGGAATTCCGGATTTTAGTCTTGCTTTGAACACGGGTTTAAAAGTAAGAGATTTCGAGAATGCTCCCTTTATACTTTATCCTAATCCTTTTAAGGAAACACTATCTATTAAAGCACCAATTCCTTTTGAAAAAGCGAGTCTTAGTATTTATAATAGTTTGGGACAAAAAGTTAAAGAAGAAAACATTCGAGAAATTAACAGCCATTTTGAAGTTAATAGTTTAAATTCGGGCATGTATTTTTATAGCATACGCTACCAAAATCAGATCCAATCCGGAAAAATAATTAAATTATGACGAATAGAATCACTTCACTTTTTAAGATAAAATATCCCATAATTCAAGGCGGAATGATTTGGAACAGTGGCTATAAATTAGCCAGTGCAGTTAGTAATTCTGGGGGTTTAGGATTAATAGGAGCAGGATCTATGTATCCAGAAGTATTGAGAGAACACATTCAGAAATGCCAGAAAGCAACAGATAAGCCTTTTGGAGTAAACGTACCGATGTTGTATCCAAATATTGAGGAAATCATGAAGATTATTGTTGAAGAAGGGGTGCGAATTGTTTTTACATCAGCAGGAAATCCAAAAACCTGGACCTCTTTTTTAAAAGAAAAAGGAATTACTGTTGTTCACGTGGTGAGCAGTTCGAAATTTGCTTTGAAAGCTCAGGAAGCTGGTGTTGATGCTATTGTAGCAGAAGGTTTTGAAGCCGGAGGACACAACGGGCGGGAGGAAACCACGACTTTAACTTTGATACCAATGGTCAAAGAGCAGATAAGTATTCCATTAATTGCAGCTGGAGGAATTGCTTCCGGGCGAGGCATGTTAGCGGCAATGGTTCTTGGGGCAGATGGTGTACAAATGGGAAGTCGTTTTGCAGCTTCGACAGAATCATCGGCACATGAAAATTTCAAAAAAACGATATTAGAAACTAAGGAAGGCGATACCCAACTTACGTTAAAAGAGTTGGCTCCGGTGCGATTAATTAAAAATAAATTTTATCAGGATTTACAAGAATTATACGGTAGAGGTACAACTTCTGAGGAATTAGAATCTTTATTAGGAAGAGGACGTGCCAAAAAAGGAATGTTTGAAGGAGATTTAGTGGAAGGTGAATTGGAAATTGGTCAGATTGCTGGAATAATTCATGATATAAAACCTGTGGCTCAAATTTTCGAAGCCATCCTAGAAGAATTTCGTTTGTCCCAAAAAGACTTTGCTAAATTTGAAATATAATTTATACTTTTGAATATAAATAAAGTAGCACATGAAACTTAAAACGGTAATCATTCTTTTTTTTCTAATTTGTGGATATTCCAATTCCTATAGTCAAACCTATAAGTTTATAAGCACAGGATATAGTGTTTCAGAGAAATCGAGCACGGGTAAATGGGGTAAATG
>CANEZU010000149.1 GCA_947444255.1 Flavobacteriaceae bacterium
AATATTGATTAATGCATAATAGGATACCGAAATAGTACGTTCAACAGGATCTCGATCAATTTCACTGTAGGCATACAATTGCTCCATATAAATATCCTGTAAACCAGTACAGCGATCCAAAATTCGGATAGCAGCCTGATCGAGTGCTTCTTCTTTTTTTAGAAAGCCACCAATCAGGGACCATTTTCCTTTTTCAGGTTCAAAATCTCTTTTGATCAGCAGTATTTTTAGTCCCTCAGCATCAAAACCAAAAATAATACAATCTACCGCGAGTAAAACTTTATCTTCTGCATTGTAACTATTTAGCATATTTTTCATTTTTACAAATATATTAACTTCTTTTATTTTAATGCAATTAATTAAAGTGGTTTTTACACTTATTGTAATTTCAGTCTACAGAAATCAGTAAATGGCCTTCATTTTCAGTCGTCAAAATTTTGTAAATTTTCTAATTTTTAACCTAAACAAAACTAAATACAGTTCTTTTTTTGAAAGATTGGACTTATTAACAAACCTTTGTATAAATAGTTTTGGAGATTGCCAATGAAATCGTAATTTTGGAAATTGTAAGAAATAAATGATGTCGCATGTAAAATGTACATGTACCATATTCTAAAATTACAAAAAATAGCCCTCAGTAGAGGTTGATGCTACGGGCAAGTGCGGAAAATCGATCCGCAGAAGCTTCAATAAATGAAAATTAATTTAGTAAATATCAGGCAGGAATAATCTTGGGAACGGTATTTGCGAAATAAGAAAACTAGCCCTTATAAAATGAACATTAGAACAAAAGCAGTAATTACCTCCATTGGCGGTTATGTACCCGAGACCATTTTAGATAATAAGACTTTAGAAAAAATGGTAGATACTTCCGATGAATGGATTCAATCCCGAACAGGAATAAAAGAAAGAAGAATTCTAACGGACAAAACACTAGCGACTTCGGATATGGCCGCTTTTTCAATTCAAAATTTATTGGAAAATTCAGACGTCAAAGCAGAAGAAATCGATTGTGTTATTCTGGCTACTTCAACACCAGATCATGTTTTAGCACCATCCGCTAGCTTGGTTTGTGAAAAAGCAGGTTTAAAAAAAGCTTGGGGATTTGATTTAAATGCTGCCTGTAGTGGGTTCTTGTATGCTTTGTCTGTAGGGGCAAGTTTGATAGAGAGCAACCGATACAAGAAAGTAATTGTAGTTGGGGCTGATCAAATGAGCGCTATTGTTAATTATGAAGACCGCAATACCTGTATCCTTTTTGGAGATGGAGCGGGAGCGGTATTGTTAGAGCCTACAGAAGATACTGTAGGATTGACCGATAGTATTTTTAGAACAGACGGAAGCGGAACACAATATTTATCAGTACCTGCAGGAGGTTCTTTGATTCCAGGATCCGAAGAAACGGTAGCCAAGAAACAGCATTATATCCATCAGGATGGACGAATTATTTTTAAAAATGCCATTAATGCCATGAGCAATGTATGCCAGGAAATTATGGATAAAAATAAAATCTTGATCGATCAGGTAGACTGGCTTATTCCACATCAGGCCAATTTAAGAATTATACAATCGGTTGGTGAAAAGCTAAATATTCCGATAGAAAAAGTAAAAATAAATATCCAGAAATACGGAAATACGACAGCAGCGACTATTCCACTTTGTCTTTGGGACTTTAAGAATGACTTCAAATACGGAGATAAAATATTGATCACCGCTTTCGGAGCTGGTTTTACTTGGGGAAGTACCTATTTGCAATGGGGAAAAATGAGAGAAGTTAGTATTTGATTTGACTTTTATAATAGAAAAAATAAAGGGTGCCAAATTCATTTTGGCACCCTTTTATTTTTAAATATAGGGTATTACTATATTTCTATTTTAGCTCCCAAGAGTTTCAAAAAAGCGCTTATAAATTTGGGATGGGCATCCCAGCCTGGAGCGGTCACTAGATTTCCATCTACATAAGCCCCATCGGCTTCCATTTCCTGATAGGCGCCACCTGCCATTGTTACTTCTGGTTTTACTGTCGGAAAGGCGGTAAGTTTTCGTCCTCTAACCACATCGGCAGCAGTAAGAATTTGGATTCCATGGCAAATAGCAGCCACAGGGAGTTCTTTAGTAAAGAAATATTTCACAATTTCTAATACACGTTCGTTAAGCCTTAGGTGCTCTGGTGCTCTTCCGCCCGATAGTATGAGTCCAGAATAATCGCTTAGGTTTATCTGGTCGAAAGTATAGTTTAGCACGAATTTATGCCCTGGTTTTTCGGAGAAAATGGCATCCCCTTCATCGTCATGAATCGCGGTTTTGATGGTGTCGCCCTTTTTTTTGTTCGGACTAACGGTATGAACTTCATATCCAACCATTCGCAACATTTGGAAAGGAACCATAATTTCATAATCTTCTGTGAAATCGCCTGTTAAGAATAGAATCTTTTTCATCTTTTTATTTTGTAGGTATTTATAAATATTTAATTGAATTACTGAAATCAGCAATAAGTACAAGTTAGCCTATAAATTAGGGGTTTTTGCCATAAATAAGTTAAAAAACAAAATCATTGCTTTCCTTAAATAGGAATTAATAAAAAAACGACAAAGGGTTTCGAAGCCTTTGCCGTTTTATAGTATCAATACTTTGTTAGGGACTAATTCGAAATTAAAAATTTAGGTGCTTTGCGATACTGGGTCGCTGTTTCATAGCCATAGGCAATTTCAATTAGAACAGGTTCGCTCCAAGCACGGCCAAAAAAGGAAATCCCAACGGGAAGTTCATCAATAAAACCCATGGGTACAGTGATGTTTGGATAACCTGCCTGAGCAGCCGGAGAGGAACTTCCCAATTCGGAGCTGTCACCATTCGTCCAATCTGTTTTCCAAGCGGGACCTCCAGTAGGAGCAATTATGGCATCCAATTTATTTTCATTCATCACTTTGTCAATACCATTTTCCTGTGTTCCTTTTTTCATTTTGGCCAAAGCCTCTATGTAGGCGGGTGTGTTTAAATCGCCTTTTTCTTGAGCCATTTCAAGGTATTTTTGATTGTAGTGTTTCATTTCGATAGGATCTTCTGTATTGAATTTTATAAGATCTTCAACACTTTTAATCTTCGCATTAGCACCCAGCGATTTGAAATACTTGTTGAGACCATCTTTGTATTCATAGAGCATGATTTCAAAGGAATTCCCTCCAACAGAGCGCTCGGTAACTTCGTCTAATTCGATTACTGTAGCTCCCTTATTTTTTAAGATTTCTACCGCCTGATAAAAAAGAGCATCAACTTTATAATTGCTTCCTAGAGGTGCTTTATAAATTCCAATTCGCTTTCCTTTAAGGCCCTCTTCTTTTAGGAATGGACTATAATCTTTGTAATATTTACCTTCACTCGCTAAGGTTTTTGAATCTGCCGGATCTACACCTACTAGGGCTCCCAGGCAAATTGCAGCATCTCTAACCGAACGTGCCATAGGGCCGGGTGTATCTTGGGTTTCTGAAATTGGAATAATTCCCGAGCGGCTTAATAGCCCCACAGTTGGTTTAATACCAACAATACCGTTTGTTTGTGATGGACAAACAATAGAGCCATCCGTTTCTGTTCCAATTGCCAAAAGCGTAAGATTAGCGGCGACAGCTACGGCAGAACCAGAACTGCTGCCACAGGGCGTGCGATCCAGGACGTAAGGATTTTTAGTTTGGCCACCCAAACCACTCCACCCGCTACTCGATAATTGGCCTCTGAAATTAGCCCATTCACTTAAATTGGCTTTTCCTATAATGATGGCTCCAGCTTCCTTGAGTTGTTTTACAATAAAGCTGTCTTTTAGAGGATAGGAATTCATCAATGCCCTTGATCCCGCTGTTGTAGCTAAGTCATGAGTGTCTATATTGTCTTTTAAAACTACGGGTATTCCGTGCAATGGTCCTCTTGATTTTCCTAGTTTTCGTTCGGCATCCATCGCTGCAGCTTCTTTAATAGCTAATGGATTTACAAGGATTATAGAATGAAGTTGTGGCCCACTTTTGTCTAAAGCTTCTATACGATTTAAATAAGCCTCGACTAATTCTTTTGAAGTAAAACTTCCATCTGCGAATCCTTTTTGGATGCTAGTCAAATCCTTTTCTATGAATTTAGAAGGATCTAAAACGGCACTTTTAGTTTTTGGCACTTGAGCATAGCAGGAAATTTGAAAAAATACGAGAATGAATAGAATTTGTACTAAATTCGGTGGAGTTTTAGAATGCATTTTTTTTGGATTAGTGAACTTAATGGTCTTTTTTTGTTTTCTAGGTTTAAGAAAATTCTAGTGGAATTAAGCACTAAACTTCAGACCACTAATATATTCTATTTTCTCTCATTTTGTTTAATATTATGAAAAATATTTTAAACAAATTATCTAATTTAGATTTCTTTAAAACAAGACATGAAAAAAGGTCTTGCGACCTTTAGTTTTTAATGATTTTGATTGTTTTAGTTTTATCGGTTTGGAAATAATAAATACCGGATGGCAGCGGACTAATATCAAGAGGTGTAATTTCGTTTTCCAAATGGCCCTTAAAAAGCAGGCGTCCTGATTGATCGCTTATTTGGTAAAGAGGGTTTTGTCTGCTAGTTTTGTTTTTTATTTTAATTTGATTAGAGCTGGGGTTTGGATAAATCAAAAATTCAGTACTAGCATCAAAAGTCGTTTTTGCTAAACTTGAATAGGTATAATTAAAACGCAGCCAATTGTTCCAACCGCTGTCAGGAGTATTCCAGACTTGGGCTGTAATTTGAGTAATTTCGGAATTGCCGTTGTAATTATAAAGATAGAGGGTATTGTTAACCCAGGAAGCCGACTGCATGTCCCAGTTTTGAAAAAGAATTGAAGTCTCTAAACCATTTGTATCATAGGTATAGCTAATAAAAGCATTATTCTCCCAGGCTGCGTTGACCCAATATTCAATTGTTGCTGTATTTATTTTTTCATTCGAATTAAAAGTTTGTGTTATGCGTTCCTCATTATTCCATTGGCTGGAAGGAATATCCCATGTCTGATTTAGAATCTCAAAGACCTTTCCATTCGGATTGTTTGAATAGAAATATTGGGAGTTATTGACCCAGGAGGAGCTAATAGAATTCCAATATTGAGAAAGATTCTTTATTAGATAATCAGTTGAATTGTCATAGCTATTTTCTTCTCTGTAAAAGGGGAGCCAATTTGGACCATTTGGAATTTCGGTTAGACTAGTAAACGTTTTTTTGCTAGAAGTATAGGTGTAAGAAATTCGGTGGCTGTCTATCCAAGTATTGGTATTGTCCCAAAACTGAACCAATTCAATATTGGGATTCCCATCAGAATTATTGGTGTAGAAATATTGTGCAGTGTTTTTCCAACTGCTAGAATTCGGAATCCAATCTTGATTGATGCTATAAGTCAAATAGCCATTAGTGTCATAGGTATTGTTTCCTTTAAATTCATTAACCCAAACTGAATTTAACCAACTTTCAGTTAGGGTTTCGGTTCTGTTTTGTCCAAAAGAATTCAAATTCAGAAAAAGAACAAATAGCAGTTTCAATTTTAGACTTGCGCGGGAATAACTATTTATTTCCATTATTTCAATTTTTAAGAGTTCGACTTTAATGGCTGTAAACCCGTTTAAAATGGCGGCGTTCTTTTTTTACCAGATGTTGTTTGTACCAGTTAATAGCTAAATCGGCAACTTCGGTTAATTTTCCAGCTTCTTCAAACAAGTGACTAGCGCCTGCTATTATTCGCAATTCTTTTGTAGTCTGAATTCGGTCAAAAGCTTTTCTATTCAGTTCAATCACCGGTATGTCCCGTTCCCCAACGATGAGTAGAGTAGGAGCGGTAATTTGTTCCAAATGATTTAACGCTAAATCG
>CANEZU010000150.1 GCA_947444255.1 Flavobacteriaceae bacterium
AAAATATAATTATGACTAAATTACAAATTAAAGCATTCGTATTTCAACTTTTATGTTTTGCTTTCCTTTTTATTGTTTTTCGCTATATCGTTTCCAATTATACCAATTTGACAGGATTTTGGATTCCATTAACGGCCTTTGTTGTAGGGACAATTTTAGCTCCAAAATTCCAGGCTGTTAAAACCAAAGACGGAGAAAAGTTGTATATGAAATGGATGTTTTTAAAAGGAATCCGAGAAATTAGTTGAATTATTTTTAGACGAAATTAAAGGCTTCCCTTTTTTTTAGTTTTTTTGTTAGGATCTGGCTTTTTCGGTTCAATAACTTTTTCAATGATTTCTTTTTTCTTGTATAATGGAATTAAATAGGAGAGCGTGTAATTAAAACCAACACCAAAATTGCCATTATAAGTTCTATTGAAACCCGGAATATAAAGATTATCAAAGTTCGCTGGTTTTTTGTTAGAGACTAAATTATTAAGCCTGAAACTAAAACCAACATAGACATTATTGATTATTTTGGCATTCATTCCCACGACAACTTCAACCCATTGAGCAGATAAACCAGAAAAATTTTCACCTGAAACTAAATCAGGAATTTCATCAAAATAAGGGTGAGCATTATAAATTTTGTAGGTATTTAATCGTTGACTAAATGTACTTAATCCATATCGCATCCCTACATAGATTTTATTCTCCATATCCAACCAGTTTTCATAGAAATTATAATCAAAACCAATTCTAATATAAGTTCCTTTTGTGGTGAAATTTAACTGTGTGTCATCGACAGTTTTATTTTCATTTCCAATTTCAACTGCTAAATAGTGTTTTTTTGTAATTCTATAATCACTAACAATTTCTAAACCCTTATAATCTTTTTCATAAAAGGATCGGGAAAATTTAAATAAATCAACACCAACTCGCAAACCGTAACGATTTATTTTTGTTGGTATACTGTCCTTCTTTTCAAAGGTAGTGGGAGTTTTAGCTATCTGTTTTTCTGGAACAGGCGCGATAATTTTTGTCCGTTCCAAAGTTCTTGGCGGAGGTGTTATTTCTTGTGCTTGAATTAAAAAGCAAGACAATCCGAAACAAAGACTAAAAATAGATGATAATATGTGTTTCATTTTCACTTTCTAAATTATATTTTTCAACTGCTATATTTTGAATCCAAATGCCTTGAGTTACTGCTGGATTATTATTCAAAATATAGGGATCGGGCAATGCGACATCATTGTTTAAATCGAATAAAGTTTTATAGCCACAAGCTCGAGAAACAAAAACTGTTTTACGGGAATAGTTGAATTCTAAAGTATCAGTATAAATTAAATCAGGATTTGTATTCCCTGAATTTAAGATAAAACGATATTTCGTACTGTTTTCTGTTAAACGCAAGGGAACTTGTATTTTATTAACTCCAGTAAACAAAATTCCGGTATCCATTCCGTTTGCTATAATTCCTAGATTGGTAACGTTTTTTCGTAATGTTGGATTTGTAATATCATAGAAATCGATAATAAGTCTTGGTGTTGTTGATGTATTAGCATCACAGATATCATCTTTTTCACATGCCGAAAAAGACAGTGCAAAAAGCAATAACAGAGCAAAAGCAGTTATTTTTTTCATCAAAAATTATAATTATTTTTATCTTCTTTCCAAAAGTACAACATTTTCGACATGATGCGTTTGTGGAAACATATCTACAGGTCGTACCCGAGTTACTTTATATTTCTCGTCCATCAAAGCTAAATCTCGCGCTTGGGTTGCCGAATTACAACTTACATACACAATTTTTTCTGGTGCAATTTTCATAATTTGTTCAATCACATCTTTGTGCATTCCGTCTCTGGGTGGATCGGTAATAATTACATCCGGTTTTCCGTGTTGAGCGATAAAACTTTCGTTGAAAACTACTTTCATATCACCTACATAGAACTCACAGTTTGTAATTTCATTGCGTTGTGCATTTGCTTTAGCATCAATAATAGCTTCAGGAACACTTTCGACACCTATCACTTTTAGAGCATTTTTTGAAACAAATTGTGCAATTGTTCCCGTTCCGGTATATAAATCGTAGACCAATTCCGTACCTGTTAAACCGGCGAAATCGCGAGTTATTTTATATAATTCGTATGCTTGATCCGAATTGGTTTGGTAAAAAGACTTGGCATTAATGCTAAATTTTAAACCTTCCATTTCTTCTAATATGTAATCGCGACCTTTGAAGAGTTTAACATCTTGGTCATAAATGGTGTCATTTGGTTTTCCGTTAATGACATATTGAAGCGAAGTAATTTCGGGAAAGCGCTCCGCTAGAAAATTTAATAGTAATTCTCTGTTTTCTTTTTGTTCTTCAAAAAACTGAATCAAAACCATAATTTCACCGGTCGAAGCGGTTCGAATCATCAAAGTACGAAGAAAACCTTCATGATTTCGAGGATTAAAAAAGCTTAGATTATTATCATTAGCAAAAGCCCGAATTTCATTTCGAATCGCATTTGAAGGATCTTCTTGCAGATGACATTTGCTAATGTCTAAAATTTTATCCCACATTTTAGGTATATGAAAACCAAGAGCATTTCTATTTCCAAGATCTTCCACGCTGTCAATTTCCTGTTCGGTTAACCAACGGGCATTTGAAAAACCAAATTCCATTTTATTTCTATAAAAGAATTGTTTTTCAGAACCTAAAATTGGCTCAAATTCAGGAAGTTCTACTTTTCCAATGCGCTGCAAATGGTTGAGAACTTCATTTTGCTTGTAATACAATTGTTGGCTGTATTTCATATTCTGCCATTTACAACCGCCACAAACTCCAAAATGCTCACAAATAGGTTCTATACGATGCTCTGAAAATTCATGGAATTTCACCGCTTTACCTTCGTAAAACGACTTGCGTTTCTTGAAAGTTTGCACGTCTACCACATCACCAGGAACTACATTGGGAATGAATATTACTTTTCCGTCAGGTGCTTTTGCAACCGAAACTCCTTTAGCCCCTGCGTCAAGAACTTTTATATGATCAAAAACGATTTTGTCTGTATTTTTTCTAGCCATAGCGCAAAAATAAGCGATTGCATGGTTTTATAAATTGAATTTCGAAAATATTTTTAAAAACTTATAGTATAAGGATTGTTTTGATTCCATTATTTGAATTTAATTAATATTAAATGCGGTTTTAATTCCATTATAATTTTCAATTTTATTTTAAGATCAGATCCAAATATAAGACTAAAAAGTAAATCAGTTTTAGTGTTATATGAAAGATTTGGGTTGAAATTTAAGATCGAAATATGACATTTATTCCTAATTATAGCCGATTATACCTCTATGTTTCCAATTGTTTACTCGATTCAACTTTGGGCTAAAATATAAAATATGTTTGTTAATTTTATTTTTTATAAATCGTTGATTATGAGAAAAATTAGACTACTTATTTTACTTTTATTTTCTTGTTTTAGTAGCCAATTTAGTTCGGCACAAGACTCTTATGTTGGTGAAATAAGAATGTTTGCAGGAAACTATGCTCCAGTAGGTTGGGCATTTTGTGATGGATCATTAGTTCCGATTTCTGAAAATGAAACCTTGTATACTATTATTGGAACAACTTACGGAGGTGATGGTCAAATGACTTTTGCACTACCGGATTTAAGAGGCCGTTTACCTATGCATTCCGGTACAGGATCTGGATTGACTCCAAGAATAATTGGTGAAAAAGGGGGCGCTGAAACAGCTACTCTAACTAGAAATCAAATGCCGGCTCACAGTCATTTAGTGAATGCAGTTAGTGCATTGGGAAATCAAAATGATCCAACAGGAAATTTGCCGGCCAATACGGATACTTTCGACAAAGAATACTCTGACGCTTCAGCGGATATTCAAATGAAACAAAGCATGACCGGTGTTAGTGGTGGCAATCAGCCTTTTAGTAAAGTTGCTCCCTACACCGCTATCAATTTCATTATTAGTTTGTATGGTTCGTATCCAACTCAGAATTAAAAAATCCTATTGTTAACATTAAATTAGAAATTAAATGAGAAAAACTATATACTTATTCCTTTTCGTAATTGTTTTTTTTAATACTCAAGCTGTTTTTTCACAACAACCTGTTTTGGGTGAAATACGAATGTTTGCAGGAAATTTTCCTCCTAAATATTGGGCATTGTGTAATGGGCAATTGCTCCCGATAATGCAAAATCAGGCTTTATTTTCTATTATAGGTACTTATTATGGAGGAAACGGTGTTACAAATTTTGCGTTACCTGACTTGAGAGGTCGTGTCCCTGTTCATAAAGGACAAGGTTCAAATATTAGTCCGATTGTTCTTGGTGAACTTTCAGGATCTGAAACGACAACACTTACTATTAATCAAATGCCAGCTCATATTCACACTGTTGCTTCTGTAACAAGTATAGGGAATCAAAAAAGTCCAAATGGAAACCTTCCGGCTAATACTAAAACATTAGACAAAGAGTATTCCAATCAAAGTGCAACAGTAACTATGAATTCTCAAGTTGTTGGATCGACAGGAGGAAATCAGCCCATTAATACGATGCCCCCTTATTCGGTTGTAACCTTTATTATTGCCACACAAGGAATTTTTCCATCTCGTAATTAAGAATTTATTCCAGATATATTCTATTATAAAAATACACTTATGAAACAAAAAACAATCCTTTTTTTAATTTTCATTTTATCATTTTTTGCAAAACATACTGCTTTTGCTCAAGATCAATACATTGGTGAAATTAGAATGTTTGCTGGAACTTTTGCACCGCGAGGTTGGGCTTTATGTGATGGATCTATACTATCGATTGCCCAATATACTGCCTTGTTTGCAGTTATTGGAATTAATTATGGTGGAAATGGTCAAACTACATTTGCCTTACCCGATTTAAGGGGTCGTTCTCCAATCAGTTCTGGATTGGGAGCGGGTTTGTCCGATTATTCTTTGGGTGTTTCCGGGGGTAGTGAAACAATAACATTAAATATTAGTGAATTGCCCTCCCATTCTCATTCGGTAAACGCTGTTTCAGCTATTGGAAATCAAGAAAATCCATCAGGTAATTATCCAGCCGACACCAAAGTTTTGGACAAGGAATATTCAGACGCTAATCCAAACTCAATAATGAATATTCAAATGATTGCTCCCACAGGCGGTAACCAACCCTTTTCTATCAGACCGCCCTATTTAGCGGTAAATTTTATAATTGCATTAGAGGGTAATTGGCCCTCTCACCCATAAATTTTATATCTTATGAAAACTATTTTATCCTTTCTCGCATTTTTGTTTTTTTACACTATAAGCGCTCAGACTATTAATTTTAGCGGTTGTTCAATGGTTTTTGATAATCAAACTTATGTTTTTAACTCTACTGGCACCGATGTCAGCGGAAGAAAAATATATATAACTAGCTCAGGCCAGCCATGTAGTGGTTTAGGATTCTGCAAATTTAAAATTAGCTGGAATAATAATCGATGGGAATTTATTGCAGATAATGATGATGGAACTTTCACAAGTTCTTTACTTATTTATTATAATACACAAGCTTCTAGTCCCAATCCTCCAAGTATAAGTTTAGGAACCTGGTTTGAGAACGCTGTTATTACGGGTGGTGACTGTGCAGGAAATTTAACCCCACAAAATGCTACTTTTTCAGGCACTGGTACACAAAGTACCCTCGTCTTAGATACTCAAGCTGCCACAGCGAGTATTGTAGTTGCGGATAATGCACTAAGAATTGGCGAAACCTCTTTAGTAACTTTTACTTTTTCAGAAGCAGTAACGGGTTTTAACAACGCAGATTTAATGGTAAATAACGGAATTCTTACTGCAGTTTCTTCTAGCGACGGCGGCATCACTTG
>CANEZU010000151.1 GCA_947444255.1 Flavobacteriaceae bacterium
ATTAAAAAGATAAACAATGAAAAATATATTAAAAACAATAATTATAGCGATTTTCCTGATATCATTAGGATCTTGTGAGACTGATACGCATCCTGTAGTGACCACTAATGGACTTATACTTAGTGCTGTTTTGCCGATTGGTCCTTTTGTATTATCTCCTATAGGAGGAGATAATGATGTGGCTACTTTTAGTTGGAGTGTTGCTGATAATGGTATAGCAACCATTTCATCATCTTATGTGATAGAAATAGCAAAAGGTGGAACTAATTTTGAGAAACCTATTGTTGCATGTCCAAGTTCTACTGCAACAACTTATCTCTGGAAAGAAGGATATTTAAACGCGATACTTCTTGATAATGGCTTTTTGCCAGATTTAGCTGCTGATATTGACATTAGAGTGAAATCAACTCTTGGTGCAGGGGCTCACCCATTCATTCAGTATTCCAATATTATAAGCACGAAAGTAACCCCGTTTGCACAACCGGTTTTGGCTTTTACAAAAGTAGGAGATATGCCTGAAAATGCTCCAAAAATGATTTCGTCTAGTTTGTTTACAACAGATTGTGAAGGATATGCTTGGCTAGAGGCAGGAAGCTATAGATTTTATACCTCAATACAAAATAAATACCAGGATACTAATCCCTATTATGGAGACAATGGGAGTGGTGGGCTAGAGTTGGATGGTGCTCCAATCAATGTGGCAACTTCCGGATTTTATTTGTTAAAAGCAGATTATGGAACCAATCCAACGACTTATACTTTGACAGCTATTGAATGGGGGATATTTGGTCCTGCAAAATCTTTTCCATCTTCTGTGAATAAAAAAATGATTTACAATACGGTAAGCAAAAAATGGGAACTTACTATTTTATTGAGTGGTGGTAAAGGGATTAAGTTCAGAAATACAGCTTCCACATTAATTCTCGGTGGATTTGATGCTACAAAAACTGGATCTGATTATGCTGGAACGATAATGAGCTATAGCGGAAAGGATGTTATTGTTCCAGGAATTATACCTTCAACTTATATAATTTCTTTGGATTTAAATACGCCAAGAGCTTATAACTATACTTTCGTTAAACAATAATCAACAAACTAATAAAAAGAGCTTTTTTATGAACAGCCTTTTTGCATTAAACATTATGATATGAAAAAAATAAACTTACTACTGCTATTGATTACTTTTTCTGCTACTGCACAAACTAATCCGGAAATCGCTAAAAGCGCTATCAAAATTGAAATGCTTTTTCCAGAAGGAAAAGCCAAAGCACTAATTTTGAGTTATGATGATGGGGCAAAACAAGATAGAGAATTGGTGAAACTTATGAATAAGTACCATCTCGTTGGAACGTTCCATTTGAATTCAAACCTATTAGGATCAAACACTTATTTCGACTATTTGAATAAAGAGGAGATCAAAGACCTTTTTAACGGCCACGAAGTTTCGGTTCATACAGCTAACCATCCAGCATTAACTGCATTGTCAAAAATTGATATTATTTATGAAATTGTAGAAGACCGAAGAGAATTGGAACGCTTGATGGGATATCCTGTGAGGGGAATGGCCTATCCTTTTGGCAATACTAATGATGCTGTAGTTGATGCCATTACCGGAATAGGAATTGAATATGCCAGAACGGTTGGCGATTCCTATAATTTTGAAATTCCTAAAGATTTTTTAAGATGGTATCCAACAATGCATCAATTTGCAAAGGCGTATTCGGTGCCCAATCAACCTGAAAATGACGAAAAAGAATTAGAGCTATTTTACCAAAAAATAGATGATTTTTTGCAAACCAAAGAATTGGCCGTATTAGACATTTGGGGGCACAGTTGGGAGATGGGAACCGACAAGATCAAATGGTATGAAACAGAAAAATTTTTTAAATTATTAGCTAATAATCAAGCTATTTATTACGCCAAACAAATTGATTTGGTAGATTATATTAATGCTTATAGAAACCTAAAATTCTCTGTAGATAAAAATAGTGTTACCAATACAAGCGCCATAAATGTTTATATAAAAATCAATACTAAAGTTTTCAAAGTGATGGCAGGAACTTCAATGAACTTATTTTAATGGTTGTTTTCTAATGAAAGGATGTGCTAATGTGATAGCCTTTTTTGTATTTAATCGCTTTTCAACGCCTGTCGCAAATTATTAGACAAAAGGACTTCTATAAACCAAGACTAAAATAAATTTATCAACACTATCTCGAGGTAGTGTCACAATTTTTTAGTGTATTATTATATTATAAGTCAATCTATTATATATTTACGACATATAAATCAAAAAAACTATTAATTATGAAAACAAAATTATTTTATTTATTTCTTGCCGTGTTTTTATTTAGCCTAAGCGGTAAAGCACAAACCAATGCAAAAACCAGTACATTTACTGTTATTTCCTTAATTGGACCCGGATCTCCAACTGGTTCATGGGATGGTGTCACAGGAGACACAGATTTATCGACCACTGATGGAAATATTTATACTGGAGTAGATTTACAACTTAGGGATGGAGCAATGCAAATTCGTGAAGATCATGATTGGATAGTTAAATATTCCCCAGCATCTGGAACAGGTTTCCCAAGTGGATCAGGCTATGCAGGAGGTTTAGGCTCGCCAACAATTATATCTCCAGGCGGAGTATGGACTGTTACATTTACGAGGTCAACACAATCTTGGGAGTTTGTTGCAGGAACACCTAATACAGTTGTTAATCTTGTTGGAACAGCCGTTACTGCAACCCCAGTAACAATGTCAACTAATAACGGAGTACAATATACTCTAAAAAAAGTAGCTCTTGTTTTGGGTAATTGCCAGTTTGATATAGCTGAAAATGGTAATCCAAAAACTGGTTTAGTTGGCGGAACTGGATTTCCAAATGGATTAGCACAAAGTGCTACTGATAATATTCCAGTAGCAACGGCTGCGGACTATGATGTAACTTTCGATATGATAGATGGTGCTTATACTTTTACTCTTGCAAGTTTTCCACAAATATCCATTGTTGGAAGTGCTGCAGGAGGGTGGGGAACTGCTGGGGTAGTTGATACAAATGTAATGACTACAACTGATGGTGTTACTTATACTTTAAATTATATACCATTAACAACTGGTCTTGTAAAATTCCGTCAAGATAATTCATGGAATACTAACTGGGGCGGTGATGTATGGCCTTCAGGACCAACAACCGTAGGAAACATTCCTTCTGTTCAAGGTTATTATAACGTTACGTTTAACAGAACCACTGGAGCTTATTCTTTTCTTCCTTATACAATTTCGGTAGTTGGAGATGGAGTTGGTGGTTGGGGACCTTATCCTCAACCAGCTGAGTATACTGATCCAAATGTTATGTCAACGGTTGATGGTGAAAATTATACCTTAAATGGTCTAATAGTTTCAAATGGATTAGTAAAATTCCGTGAAAATAATGCATGGAAACAAAGTTGGGGCGGTGCTACATGGCCTTCAGGAGATACAACCTCTGGAAATATCCCTTCAGTTGCAGGTACTTATAATGTAACATTTAACAGATTGACTGGAGCCTATAATTTTGGAACTGCTTTAGCGGTTAAAAACAGTAACGCAGGAAGTTTCAAAGCATATCCTAATCCAACAAAAAACAGCTGGAACATCACTTCTAATGATGATATTACTTCTGTAAAAGTGTTTGATATCTTAGGAAAAACAGTTTATGCAAAATCAGCTTCTTCAAAAGAAGTTACAGTTAATGCTTCCGACCTTTCAAAAGGAGTTTATTTTGCGAAATTTTCAACCGCAAATGGCACTTCTACTGTTAAGTTAATTAAAGAATAAACCAAATTTAAATTAAATTAATCCCTTAGTGAACTCACTAAGGGATTTTTTATGATAAAAATAAAGGATAATAGAAGTCACTCTTAATTTTGATTTAAATCAGACCACTTTTTGCTGACGATTTACACACAAAAAACTTTGGTAAAACATTCAGATAAATATAATAAGTTAATATTGAATTTATCAAAATCATTTGAATATAATGATAAAATTATAATATGAAGACATTGTATAAAATTTTTGAGTGCGCTTTACATACCGACTTTCTTCATGTTTTTCTATAAAAATACTTTTTAGGTATCACTATTTCAGGAAAAGGCACTCTTACCTACATATTTCTGCGATACTGACCACCAACTTCAAACAAAGCAGCCGTAATTTGTCCCAAGGAACAAACCTTAGTAGCTTCCATTAAATGCTCAAATAAATTTTCGTTCTTAATCGCCGCTTCCTGCAAACGATCCAAATGTACTTTTACTAAATCAGCATTCGATGCATGTAAATGACTCAACATATTGATTTGATACTGTTTTTCTGTTTCAGTGGCCCGAATTACCTCAGCCGGAATAACCGTTGGCGATCCTTTCGAGCTTAAAAATGTATTTACCCCAATTATTGGGAATTCTCCAGTATGCTTCAATGTTTCATAATACAAACTCTCTTCCTGAATTTTAGAACGTTGGTACATCGTTTCCATAGCACCTAGAACTCCGCCACGTTCCGTTATTCGGTCAAATTCTTCCAAAACGGCAGCTTCAACTAAATCGGTTAATTCTTCTATAATAAAGGAACCCTGAATAGGGTTTTCGTTCTTAGCCAATCCCAACTCCTTATTTATAATCAACTGAATCGCCATAGCTCGGCGTACACTTTCTTCCGTTGGCGTAGTAATCGCCTCATCATAAGCATTCGTATGCAGTGAATTACAATTGTCATATATAGCATACAAGGCTTGTAAAGTAGTTCGGATATCATTGAAATCAATTTCTTGTGCGTGCAAGGAGCGCCCTGAAGTCTGGATATGATATTTCAACATTTGGGCCCTTTCGTTGGCCCCATATTTATTTTTCATGGCTTTCGCCCATATTTTTCGAGCTACTCTTCCAATTACGGCATATTCGGGATCTACGCCATTCGAGAAAAAGAAGGATAAATTAGGTCCAAAATCATTGATGTCCATCCCTCGGCTCAAATAATATTCCACATAGGTGAATCCATTGGAAAGCGTAAAGGCCAATTGCGTAATTGGATTCGCTCCCGCTTCGGCAATATGATAACCAGAAATAGAAACAGAATAAAAGTTTCTTACATTATTCGTAATGAAATATTCCTGAACATCTCCCATCAATCGCAAGGCAAATTCTGTAGAAAAAATACAGGTATTCTGCGCCTGATCTTCTTTTAAAATATCGGCTTGAACGGTACCTCGAACCTGAGAAAGGGTACGCGCTTTGATTTCAGCATAAATTTCCTTCGGCAAAACCTGATCTCCGGTTACTCCTAGGAGCATCAGACCCAATCCCGTATTTCCTTCTGGCAAATCACCCTGATATTGTGGACGAACACTTCCTTTTTTCTGATAGAGCGCCTTGATCTTGGCATCCGTTTCCGACTCTAATCCATTTTCACGGATATAATATTCACATTGCTGATCTATAGCTGCATTCATAAAAAATCCCAATAACATAGGCGCTGGACCATTGATAGTCATACTTACCGATGTCATAGCATGAACCAAATCAAAACCAGAATATAATTTTTTAGCATCGTCCAAACAACATATCGAAACACCAGCATTACCTATTTTTCCATAGATATCCGGGCGTATATGAGGATCATTTCCATACAAAGTAACACTGTCAAAGGCAGTCGACAAACGTTTTGCTGGCAATCCCAAACTTACATAATGAAAGCGCTTGTTCGTTCGTTCTGGTCCTCCTTCTCCTGCAAACATTCGCGATGGATCTTCTCCTTCACGCTTAAAAGGATACAATCCGGAAGCAA
>CANEZU010000152.1 GCA_947444255.1 Flavobacteriaceae bacterium
AACTTCAATTTCATTAATTAAATTTTGACCGGTTTTTACCTCAACTTTATAGCTTTGGCCTTGAGTTATCACCAAGGCTATTCTTTTATTAACGATTATTTTATCAAAAGTCAATCCTTCATAAACTTTCGATGTCAGCTGCCCACTTAATTTAATGCAATCATTTGGCTTCTCGCAGCCCGCCAGTATAAAAAGTAAACAAATTGAACCTAAAATTTTTTTCATTTAAAAATCATAATCGAACACCAACAACAAATTCTAATGCTTCAGCTAAAAAACCTTGTGTTTTTAGGGAAAGTCCCGTAAAAATTTTATTTGAAAGATAATATTTCGCACAAACTCTATCATAAATCGGAATATCAAATTTAAAGGGTTGATATATATAATAACCCAATTGTGCCTCTAAAGAAATTCTGTTAATAAATAATTCGTGACCAATAAAAACACCAACCCTTTTATAGTCTGTATTGATATCAACCGGTTTTTCAGGAAAAGAAATAGCGCGAAATCTAATAAATTCTTTATTGGACATTGTCAAAAATAATTCCGTTCCCAACTGCAAAGCACTTTTCCTATTAATCCTCTTATCGACATAAAACCCAATGTGGTAAAAAGGGAGCTGCCCACTATCAATTACTGTACTTTCATTAAAACCCGTTCGCAATAAAATGTTATATTTTATGGGTTCGGTAAATTTCAATTTTGAAGCAATGGAATCCTGTTTTTTGTTTGGTACATCATCAAAATTATAATTGATTCCTATATTCAAACTATAAGTATTTATTCCACTATTAGGGGATTTCATTCTTCCGTTAGAAAAATGAGTAAATATCAATCCGGCCTGAATCCCAAATTTATCAATTATATTTACTTTCTTATAATCTAAAACAAAATTAATATTTCCCAATAATTTTGAACCAAAAGCTATATTCTTGCTGTTACTTAACTTCTCATACGGATTTGTAGTTACTGAAATCCCTTGGGCAACCTTAAAAGTAAGATTTCTGTTTAAAAAATAGAAATTATAAAAGGTTCCTAGGGCATAATTCTTTCCTAATATATCATTCTTGAAATCCTGAAAAAGGAAATACGTGCCATAATCAGGATAGTTGTAAATAGAATGCCATTCCTCATTTCCATGCGTTTTTTTGGAAAAACTCAACATCAATCCGTCAGGGTGTCCTGTAATTAATTGGTATAAATTTGGAGAATGCGCAATGACATTTCCTCTAAAAAAATCTACATCAATGGCATTAGAATCGTCAAAGTCCTGAGCAAAAACAAAACCCGTGATAAGAAATAAAAATACCGAAAATAATGCTTTCATCTAACAAATTAAAATCGCAAATATATCTTTTTTAAAATACTGCTTTAGCTATTTGTCTGATATTTTCTGATTTACCCATAGAATAATAATGCAAAACAGGAACACCCGCAGCCTTCAATTCTAATGATTGTTGAATAGCCCATTCAATTCCTACTTTCTTGATATCGGCCGATGTTTTACATTTTTCGACTGCATTAATTAAATCTTCCGGTAAATCGATTCGGAATATTTGAGGTAATATTTGCAAATGTCTTTGAACCGCAATCGGTTTTATTCCAGGAATTATAGGAACTGTAATTCCCATTTCACGTGCTTTAGCAACAAATTCGAAGTATTTTGCATTGTCAAAAAACATTTGAGTAACTACATAATCTGCTCCAGCATCGACTTTTTCCTTTAGTCTTTTCAAATCCGATTGTAAAGAAGGTGATTCCAAATGTTTCTCTGGATAACCCGCAACTCCAATACAAAAATTGGCTTTATAATCGACATCCATAACGTCATGAAGGTATTTACCCTGATTTAATTGACTGATTTGTCTGACAAGATCGGTAGCAAATTGATTTCCACCTTCTTTTGGAATAAAATACTGTTCGTCTTTCATGGCATCGCCACGCAAAGCCATTACATTATCAATTCCTAGATAATGACAATCGACTAACAAATACTCTGTTTCTTCCTGAGTAAAACCACCGCAAAGTACATGAGGAACAGTATCTACATTGTATTTATGTTTAATAGAAGCACAAATTCCAAGAGTCCCAGGACGCATTCTGGTAAGTTTTTTGTCCAATAAACCGTTCCCTTTATCCACATAAATATACTCTTCTCTGGAAGTAGTAACATCTATAAAAGGCGGATTAAATTCCATCAATGGATCAATATTATCATATAATTCCTGAATACTTTTCCCTTTTTGAGGTGGAATAATTTCAAAAGAAAATAAAGTTTTTTCCTTGGCGTCTTCAATATGTTGTGTTACTTTCATTTTTTTGTTTCTAGTTTAAAGTTCATGGTTTAAGGTTTAAAGTTGCTCGAGAACTTTAAACCTAAAATTTTAAACATTTTTTTAATCTGCAATATTTGGGTTTAGCCATTTTGAGGCCAGTTCGGTTGGTATACTTCTTCGTTTGGCGTAATCAATTACTTGATCTTCTTTTATTTTTCCTAAACCAAAATACTTACTTTCTGGATTTCCAAAATAATATCCAGAAACCGAAGAAGCTGGCCACATGGCCATACTTTCTGTCAAAGTCACCCCAATTGCTTGCTCCACATTTAGTAATTTCCAAATCGTTGGTTTTTCTAAATGATCGGGACAAGCTGGATAACCTGGTGCTGGACGAATTCCTTTATAGTCTTCGGCAATCATTGCTTCGGTACTCAAAACCTCATCTGAGGAATAACCCCAAATTTCTTTACGGATTTTCTCATGTAAATATTCTGCGAAAGCTTCTGCAAAACGGTCGGCTAATGCTTTGACCATAATCGAATTATAATCATCTAAATCCTTTTCAAATTCTGCTGCCCATTCATCTACTCCGAAACCCGTTGTTACACAAAAAGCGCCCATATAATCAATTTTTCCTGAATCTTTAGGTGCAATAAAATCCGACAAAGCAATATTTGGAGCTCCTGCAGTCTTTTGTGCTTGTTGGCGTAAAGTCAAAAATTTCTCTACTACTTTTCCGTTTTCATCACTCAATTCAATATCATCATCATTCACTTGATTTGCTGGAAAAATTCCGTAAATCCCTTTGGCTGTCAATTTCTTTTCTTTCAAAACAACTTGCAACATCTCCTGTGCATCAGCAAAAACAGAAGTTGCTTGTTCTCCAACAACTTCATCTGTTAAAATTGCCGGATATTTTCCAAACAATTCCCAGGTTCTAAAAAAAGGAGTCCAGTCGATGTAAGGAACCAAAACATCCAAATCAATTTCTATGGTTTGTGCGCCAATAAAATTAGGTTTGGTTGGAATAAAATTATCCCAATCTAATTGCAATTTATTTTTACGGGCTTGCTCAATCGTTAGGAAATTTTTATCGCGAGAACGGTTTAAAAACGTCTCTCTAAAAGCATCATATTCTGCTCTGATATCACTTGCGTATATTTTTTTATCACTGTTTAATAAATTTCCGGCAACGGTAACCGCTCTCGAAGCATCATTAACATGAATCACCGTTTCTCTATATTGAGGGGCAATTTTCACAGCCGTATGTGCACGAGAAGTTGTTGCTCCGCCAATCATTATTGGAATTTTTAATCCTTTTTTATCCAGTTCTTTGGCGAGATAAACCATTTCGTCAAGAGAAGGTGTAATTAATCCGCTTAATCCAATGATATCTACATTGTGTTCAATAGCAGCGGCAATAATTTTCTCTGGCGGAACCATAACTCCAAGATCAATGATCTCATAATTATTACAGGCCAAGACCACCGACACGATATTTTTCCCAATGTCATGTACATCACCTTTTACTGTAGCCATTAATATTTTTCCGGCAAAACTAGAAACACCATTTTTTTCAGCTTCAATATAGGGCAAAAGATAAGCAACGGCTTTTTTCATAACCCGAGCTGATTTCACCACTTGAGGTAAAAACATTTTTCCCGAACCAAACAAATCGCCTACAACATTCATTCCAGCCATCAAATTAATTTCGATAACCTCAATTGGTTTTGAGGCTGCCAAACGGGCTTCTTCAATATCCAGAAGAATAAATTCGTCTGTCCCTTTCACCAATGAATGTGTTAATCGCTCTTGAATGCTTCCTGAACGCCATTCTTGAACTGCTTTTTCATTACTTTTTAAATCTCCTTTTACATTTTCTGCAAAGTCTAATAGCCTTTCGGTTGCATCATCGCGTCGGTTTAAAATTACATCTTCAACACGCTCTAAAAGATCCTTTGGAATTTCATCATAAATGGATAACATTTCCGGGTTTACGATTCCCATGGTCATTCCATTTTGAATAGCATGGTATAAAAAAACAGAATGCATCGCTTCGCGAACGGTATCATTTCCTCTAAACGAAAACGAAACATTACTTACTCCTCCGCTAATGTGAGCATGAGGTAAATTTTCCCGAACCCATTTTGTACCTCTAAAAAAGTCCAAAGCATTCAGGCGGTGTTCTTCCATACCTGTTGCAACAGGAAAAATATTAAGGTCAAAAATGATATCTTGGGGAGCAAAATTTACTTTGTTGACCAAAATATCATAGGAACGTTTACATATTTCAATTCGGCGCTCATAATTATCGGCTTGACCATTTTCATCAAAAGCCATAACAATTACAGCTGCTCCATAACGTTTGATTAATTTGGCATGATGTATAAACTGCTCTTCGCCTTCTTTTAAGGAAATTGAATTCACAACACTCTTACCTTGTACTACTTTTAGACCCGCCTCAATAATATCCCATTTAGAACTATCAATCATGATAGGAACTCTTGAAATGTCTGGTTCGGCGGCAATTAAATTCAGGAATTTGGTCATGGCATATTCACCATCCAACATCCCTTCATCCATATTTATATCAATGATTTGAGCGCCACCTTCTACTTGTTCTTTTGCAATACTGAGGGCTTCTTCGTATTTTTCTTCCTTAATCAATCGAAGAAATTTTCTAGAACCGGTAACATTGGTTCGTTCACCAATATTTACAAATACACTGTTTGGCGTAATAATTAAAGGTTCTAATCCCGATAAAACTAGGTTTCTTCTCGTTTCTGCTGCTGCCATTTTTATTTTATTTTGCTAGGAATTCAAGAAATTTAAAATACTTAAATTCGTGGCGATAATTAATACGCGATCAATCGCATATCTACTAATTACATTGTTGCTGTTGACACTCTTGGTTTATATTCCTTAGCGATATCGGCAATCAATTTAATATGTTCCGGTGTTGTACCGCAACAACCACCTATTATATTTACTAAATTATCCTCTAGATATTCTTTGATAAAAACCTGCATCTGCTCTGGCGTTTCATCATATTCACCAAAGGCATTGGGCAATCCGGCATTAGGATGTGCCGATACATTAAAAGACGTATTATGTGCCAAAGTTTGTAAATATGGTTTCAACATATCAGCCCCAAGAGCACAATTAAATCCAACACTCAACAATGGAATATGTGAAACGGAAACTAAAAACGCTTCTACAGTTTGACCCGAAAGTGTTCTGCCTGAAGCATCAGTAATTGTTCCGGAAACCATAATAGGAATAGCTATATTGCGTTCATCTTTGACTTCTTCTATGGCAAAAAGTGCTGCTTTTGCATTTAAAGTGTCAAAAATGGTTTCTACCAAAAGTAAATCACAACCTCCATCCATTAAGGCTTCCACTTGTTGCTTATAAGCGATTCGCAAATCATCAAATGTAACCGCTCTAAAACCAGGATCATTTACATCGGGAGACATGCTCGCTGTTCTGTTAGTTGGCCCTATGGAACCTGCTACAAATCTTGTTTTTTCTGGAT
>CANEZU010000153.1 GCA_947444255.1 Flavobacteriaceae bacterium
CATCGCTATTGCACCAACTGTTATTTATGTTTTTGTAATTTCTAGTTTGGGAATGCCGGCAGGAAATATTGATTTTGGAAGTACTTTGGGTTCTTATTTTGGTTTATTGTTCTTGGTAGCCGCTTATTCTGCAATTGGAATTTTTAGTTCTAGTCTTTCCGAAAATCAGATTATTGCCTTTATTATATCAGTATTCCTGTGTTTCTTTTTCTATTTTGCTTTCGATGGAATGGCTACTTATTTACCGAGTTTAGAAAATTTCATAACCGCATTAGGAATGAACAGTCATTTTAAAAGTATGAGTCGCGGCGTATTGGATACCAGAGACATTCTCTATTTCTTAAGTCTGACAATACTATTTCTTTCGTTTACGGTGTTTCATTTAAAATCAGATAAAGCCTAATGAAAGCCAGCAAAAAAAACAATCTAAAAAAATTAGGTATTAGCATTGGAATTCTGATCCTAGTAAACGCTATTGGAAGTCAGTTTTCGCATCGCTTTGACTTGACTAAAGACCAAAGATATACCCTTTCCCAAACTTCTATAAGCATTGTTAAATCGTTTAAAGAACCCCTTATAATTGATGTATTTCTGGAAGGCAAATTTCCGGGGGAATTCAAGAAATTACAAACTGAAACCCAACAAATTTTAGAGGAATTCAAAGCCCGTAATTCAAATATCAGTTTCGAATTTGTGAATCCATTGGAAGACGAAACCACACAAGATACCATACTTAAATCTTTCTTAGAAAGAGGTTTAACTCCTGTAAATGTTACACTTGATGATAAAGGAACCCAGACTCAGGAGACCGTTTTCCCTTGGGCTATTGCTACTTATCGCGGTCGAAGTGCCCGAATTCCACTACTAAAAAACACAATGGGTGCAAGCACTGCCGAAAAAGTAGTGACCTCTGTTCAACATTTAGAATATGCCTTTGCCAATGCTTTTAATACCATTTCGAAAGAGAAAGAAAAGAAAGTCGCCATTATCAAAGGTAACGGAGAAATGCGCGATATACTGATGGCCGATTTTATCAAACAAGTCCGCGAAAATTATTTTATAGGCACTTTTACCTTAGATTCTGTTGCAAAGAAACCTAAGGAAAGTCTAGCTTATCTAAAGAAATATGATTTGGCAGTAATTGCTAAACCCACCGAAGCTTTTACCGATGAAGAGAAAATGGTTCTAGATCAGTTTGTCATTCATGGTGGAAAAACGATCTGGTTAGTCGATCAAGTGAACATAGAAATGGACAGTTTGTATAATGATGCCGGAGCTACATTGGCATTTCCTTTCGATTTAAATTTAAATGATATGCTCTTTAAATATGGAGTTCGAATCAACCCAACTCTTGTCAAAGATTTAATGGCTTCTCCAATAGCTTTGGCTACTGGTGACAAAGGGAGTGCCACCCAATACACGCAATATCCCTGGTTTTATTCCCCTTTAATCTATCCTTCTTCCAAACATCCTATTGTTAGTAATGTAGATCCTTTGAAATTTGAATATACTAATGGAATTGACACCCTGAAAAATGGGATTAAGAAAACGGTACTTCTAAAGTCTTCACCCTATTCTAAAGCAATTGGAACTCCCGTAGAAGTTAATCTTGCGATGGTCAATGATCGTCCAGATCAAAGTGAATTTATCAATAGTGGAAACATTCCTGTAGCAGTTTTATTGGAAGGAAAATTTAATTCGGTTTATAGCAATCGGGTTTTACCCTTTGCTGATCCGAGCTTCCAAAGTCTTGGAAAAGATACTAAAATGATTGTGATTTCAGATGGTGATTTGATCCGAAATCAATTGGATAAAAATTACGAACCATTGGAATTGGGTTATGATAAGTGGACCAATAAAATTTATGGTAACAAGGAATTCCTGATGAACAGCGTCAATTATTTATTAGACGACAATGGACTTATTAACATTCGAACTAAGGAAGTTTCCTTGCCTTTGCTGGATAAAGAAAAAGTTTTTGAACGATATACGGCAACCCAATTCCTAACTATCGGGCTTCCAATTGTTGTTTTGGGAATTTTTGGGTTTGTATTTACCTACCTTAGAAAACGAAAATATACGAACTAATGTTAATAACATTAGTTTTGATATTTGTTTGTTTAAGATATATTTGTAAAATCTATACCAATGGGAATTTAGTAAGTGTAGCATCACAATAAAAACAAAGAGAAAATGAAATTTATAGTATCGAGTTCATACCTATTAAAACAATTACAAGTTTTGGGAAGTGTTATTAACAGTAGCAACACCTTACCTATTTTAGATAATTTCCTTTTTGAATTAGACAGCGCTGTCTTGACTGTTTCGGCTTCTGATTTAGAAACAACCATGTCTGCGACTTTAGAAATTGATTCTACAAGCAAAGGAAGTGTTGCTGTTCCTGCCAAACTATTGTTAGAAATCCTTAAAACTTTTCCAGAACAGCCATTAACTTTTACTGTTCAAGAAAACAGCACGATTGAAATAAGTTCAAATTCTGGTAAATATGCTTTGGCTTATGCGCCCGGAGATGAATTTCCTAAATCAGTAAATCTAGACGATCCATCAACTACTTTAGTTCCTGCCGATGTGTTGGCGACAGCTGTTAGCAAAACTATATTTGCTGCTGGAAACGATGATTTACGTCCGGTAATGTCGGGAGTGTTTTTTCAGTTCTCTCCAGAAGGTTTGACTTTTGTAGCAACTGATGCTCACAAACTTGTCAAATATGCCCGTACTGATGTGAAAGCATCTCAGGTTGCTGATTTTATTATGCCAAAGAAACCTTTGAATATTTTGAAAAGTATTTTAGGAACTTCGGATGCTGAAGTAAAAATTGAATACAACGATTCGAATGCTACTTTTTCTTTTGATAATTACATTTTGATGTGTCGCTTAATTGACGGAAAATATCCTAATTATGAAGCGGTTATTCCAAAAGAGAATCCAAATAAATTAATGATCGACCGCACTTTATTTTTAAATTCTGTTCGTCGTGTTGCTATTTTCTCTAATAAAACGACCCACCAAATCCGTTTGAAAATCGCGGGTGCCGAATTGAATATTTCTGCTGAAGATATCGATTATTCGAATAAGGCCGAAGAGCGTTTGACATGCGATTATCAAGGTGATGATATGCAAATTGGATTTAATTCCCGTTTCCTAACGGAGATGCTTACTAATTTACAATCTGACAATATCATGTTAGAAATGTCTTTACCAAATCGTGCTGGAATTCTTACTCCTGTAGATGGTTTGGAAGATGGTGAAACCGTAACCATGTTGGTTATGCCGGTAATGCTAAACAACTAAACTCTTCAAAACAATCATAAAAAAAACCGCAATTTCTAAAGAGATTGCGGTTTTTTCATTTTAGTCATTTTTTAAATAACACCCATTTTTTTCATTAGAAAAGTAGCACTCTTATTCTGACAAATTCCATCATGGAGCTTGTAATCAAAGTGAAGGTCATCGTTGATAATTTCGACTTCAAAACATTTATTGATTAATCGATTTGGATAGTCATCGGTAGTGAGGCAAACCTCGATATCATGGGTCGCAATAGCTCCAATAGCTTCTTTAGCAATCATTTTCTTAATAACTTCTATTGTACCACTTCTTTTGTCGTCAGAATTAGTACCTCTCAAAATTTCGTCTAGAAGAACAAAAGCACGATTCCCATTCAGTTCATCCATAATTTGCTTTAAGCGCTTTATTTCGGCATAAAAATAAGACTCACTATCCGATAAAGAATCCGAAAGTCGCATCGAAACCAAAACCGGCATAGGATGTAGAATTGCTTTGCTAGCACAAACGGCCGAACCTATTCCGCCAAGTACCATATTGATTCCTAAACATCTCAGAAAAGTACTTTTACCCGACATATTAGAACCTGTCAGAATCATAAAGGATTGGGGTTGAAAATCGACTTCATTTCCAATTCGCGTTTCCGAATTTAACAAAGGATGACTAAGGTTTGAAAAGGAAATTTTATGATTCCTATTTAAGGTTGGGAAAACAAATTCGGGATTGTTATAGGAAAAATTGGCTAAACTATTTAAAGCTTCAAAGGTACCAATTACATCCAACCATTGGGAAAGCGCTGGAGCATAATCTTTTTTCCAACGAATAATATCTTGTAGTGTGTGCAGGTGGAAAAGGAATAATCCGTTAAATAATGGGGTTGTTACGAAGTTTGAAATACTTTCCATTCTTGAAAAAAAGACGGATAATTCCTTAAGATGTCCGCTTGAATTTAATGCATTTACTTTTAACTGGTTTTGTAAATCCTTTAATTTCGAAGATTCAAAGGTTTCATTTTCAATTATCTGAAGAATTAATCCATATTGCTTAATAATTATATCCATATTATCAGCCTTAGTGATTTCTAAACTGATGCGGCCGGAAAAAAGTCCGAACACAATCAAATTAAAAACAAATAGATAAGACAATGCAGACAGATAAAGTGTGTTGGAACTTATCAGATATCCAATAAAAACCAACGCGAAAATTGTCGGAGCTAAGAATGAAAGTACAGAAACTGCTTTGGAAACCGGTTTACTTTTAAATTCTGCCCATTTAATAAGCGTTTTATATTGCTCGGGATTGTCCTGACTTTTTTTGGCAAAAGCCATAAATTCCTGACGCCATTTTAATTTTTTAGCTAATTCCTGAATGGCTTCCTGATTGGCGGTAATTTCTGAATTGGATAAAACGCCTAATAATTGATTGGCTAAGGTTTTTTTACCGATATAAGTATTGGTCCTATTCAGGTTTTGAAAGAGAGAATGCGAACCAAAAATATCCAAATCATAAGCATAAGGATGAGTAAAATCTATGAATTCTTCTCCTGAATCGAAGGCTAGTTTATCTCTTTTCAAAAAAGCAATTTCGTCTGTATTAATGGTTACTAATGCCTCTTTAAATTCTTTATCGTCTTTAATTTTATTGTGAAAACGCATCAATAGTATAAAAGCTATAAAAAAAATTCCAGCGGTTAGCGAATAGACCTTGTTTTGAGTATCGATAAAATAAACAATTGCTATAAGTGCCAGAATAATACTAATAATTCTAAAAAAACTAATTGCATTAAATTTCTTTTTTAACTGAACTAATTCCTGGCTAAAGACTGCTTTTCGATTGGTATATATTTCCATTATTGCTTTTATGATAAAGAACAAATATAGGATTTTATACTTATTGGACTGTTGGAAGACACCTGTAAATTTAGAGACTCTATTTTTACGAAAAAACCGCAAGATCGATTAGGAACTTGCGGTTGTATAGGATTGTTATTTTTCGTGAAAAACCAATAAAGGAATATCGCTGTGATAGGATAATTTCTTCGTAAAACTCTGTTTAAAGAGTTCTTGAAAAAAGGTTCTTTTGTAGGTTAGCATACATAAAACATCAATTTCCAGCTTGTCCAGAAATTCAAACACAGTGCCCTCAACATCGTTATCTGGAACTATAAAAAACTCCACAGGATCAGCTTGAAAATCGGATCTCCATTTTTCAATTATAATATCTTTAATATCTGAATTAGAAGTTTTTACATAGAGACATTTTACTTTTGCATTTAACTTATTTGCAAAATCTACAACCTGCTTAAGAGCTGCGTGATCTTTGGTTCTAAAACGAGTTGTAAAGGCCATTTTTCGTATAGAATCGAATTTGGCATTGGATGGAATACACATTAAAGTAACAGGAACATTAGCAATTACAGATCCGGTATTAGAACCTAAAAAGGCTTGTTTAAAACCGGAAGCTCCGTTGGTTCCCATTACTATAAAATTGATTTTATCTTTTTTAA
>CANEZU010000154.1 GCA_947444255.1 Flavobacteriaceae bacterium
CCTATCCAAGAGTGGATACTACCTTTTTACCCAACGATGTCTATCCAAAAGTCGCTGGTATTCTGCAAAAATTGACCAATTATTCGGCCTTGACGGAACCGCTCTTGGGAAAAAAGATTATAAAATCGGCTAAAGTTTTCAACGATAAAAAAGTAACCGATCACCATGCAATTATTCCGACGGGCATACAAACCAATTTGCAATACAACCAGCAGCTCGTATATGATATAATTGTAAAACGTTTTATTGCCGTGTTTTATGACGATTGCTTAGTGGCCAATACTACAGTAGTTGGAAAAGCAGCTGATATCTCTTTCAAAACTACCGGAAAAGAAATTCTAAAAAAAGGATGGCGCATCGTTTTCGAAGATCCAAACGCCAAGGAAAAAGAAGCCGATCTATTGCCAAGCTTTAGTATAGGTGAAAAAGGCCCACACCTACCCTCATTTTTAGAAAAAGAAACCAAACCACCGAATCAGTTTACAGAAGCCACCTTATTGCGGGCCATGGAAACTGCGGGTAAACAAGTAGACGATGAAGATTTGCGCGAATTGATGAAAGAAAACGGCATTGGACGTCCCTCAACTCGAGCTAATATTATTGAAACTCTATTTAGACGCCAATACATTATTCGAAATAAAAAACAAGTTTTACCAACGCCAACGGGGATTCAATTGATTGATACCATTCAAAATGATTTGCTAAAATCGGCAGAACTTACGGGCTCCTGGGAAAAACAATTGAAGGATATTGAAAAAGGAACTTTCACAGCCGGCGCCTTTATCAATAATATGAAACACATGGTCGATGCCTTGGTAGGGGAAGTACGAAGTGAAACAATTCGAGCCAATATTTCACACGCAGGAAGTGTCGAAAAAAAAGCAGCTAAAGTAGAAAAAAAGAAAGCAGAAGGAATTTTGGCAGAAGCCTGTCCGAAATGTACAAAAGCATTGCTTGTGAAAGGAAAATCAGCATACGGATGCGGCGGTTACAAAGCAGGTTGTACTTTTCAGCTGCCTTTTACTTTTGCCGATAAAAAAATATCCGAAAACCAATACTTGCGATTACTCCAAAAAGGGTCTACAGTAAATTTAAAAGATTTCAAAACCGAAGCCGGAATTGTGGAAGGCTTACTTCGTTTTGATGCGAATTTCAAACTTAAATTAGAACTAAAAAAAATGCTTTCGAAACTAATCCCAGAAGTTCTAATTTGTCCTAAATGCCAAAAAGGGAGCGTCATTAAAGGAAACACCGCTTATGGTTGTAGCAATTATAAATCAGGCTGTGATTTTAAAGTGACTTTTGAAGTGGTCAGAGCTAAACTCCGAGATCAAAAACCCACCAAAGAATTGGTTCATAAAATTCTGAACGAAAACAGCTAAAACAAGCTTCAACCCTTTCGAATTTAAACCCTATTTTCTCGCCCTAGTATAAGAAATTCAAACTTGTACTCCTTTTGAATATTCAAAAACTAAAAAAGACACACTATTCTATTTTTTGCTAATTTAGCCGCTCAAAACAATATCTAAATTTTCACTGTAATGTTTAAAAAAATAACTCTTATACTGCTTTTGTTAGCCTTTATTTCTTGTAAAAAAGAAAATACTATGACGAAAGAAAAAATAAAATTGGCGGAATGGTTACTGGGAAAATGGGAAAACAATACCGCTAATGGCAAGCTATCCGAATCTTGGGAGAAAGTAAATGACAGCCTTTTTCAAGCTCAATCTTATTTTATAAAAGACACCGACACCCTGCATTTTGAAACCATCAGCTTAGAACAAAAAGGAGAAGATTTACATTATAATTCAACCATAAAAGGCCAAAATAACGACAAATTAATTTCTTTTAAATTAAAAGTCGAGACCGAAAGTCAACTGATTTTTGAAAATCCAAAACAAGACTATCCTCAAAAAATAACCTACAACAAAATTACAAACGACTCCATTCAAATTGTAATTTCGGGAATTCAAAAAGGAAAACCAAGTTCAGAAACCTATCCGATGAAGAAAATAAACTAGAAATTTTAACATTTCTCGTACGCATTAAAACCTTACTTCTAAAAAGTAAGGTTTTTTTTTACACTATAAAGAAATGATTTCAAGCACAGTACAAATTATTTTGTATTATTATTCATATTTAGTCTAAATAAGTTTTGTTAAGAGAGAAAGCGCTCCTATATTTGCGACTTATTTTTAATTAATCTAAATAAGAATTCATGAAAATACTTTTAGCAGCTATATTAGTTTTATTAATCAGCTCAAGCAGCTTTGCTCAAGAAATAGCATTCGAGAGTGTAAATACAAATAGTATAGAAAAAACAGAAACCGTTTTAGACACCGTTAAAAACAAAAAAGGAGAAATCCTTAAAGAGGTAATAGTCCCACAAAACAAACTTAAAAAACCTATAGTAGCAATTCGATCCGGCCTCAAGCCATTGGATATTCCTCAAAGTATGCAAGTGATAGGAACTGAAGTTATCGAACAACAACAAGCGATTCGACTAAGTGATGTGATTAAAAATATAAATGGAGTTTATGTGAGTTCCGCTCGCGGTGGTGCCCAGGAATCTTTCTTTTCAAGAGGATATGACATGTCTGCCAATAATATGTTTAAAAATGGATTCCGTTTTAACGGTGGTTCAATCCCAGAAGTTTCTTCCTTAGAGAAAGTAGAAGTCCTAAAAGGAAGTGCCGCTTTATTATTTGGAAATGTAGCGCCTGGAGGAATATTGAATATGGTAACTAAAACCCCTTCATTTAAAAAAGGAGGAGAAATTGCGATGCAAATGGGAAGCTATTCTTTTTACAAACCCTCCATTGATATTTACGGTCCCTTAAATGATAATATTGCCTATCGATTCAATGGCTCTTATGAAAATTCGGAAAGCTTTAGAGATAATGTGACTAAAGAACGGTACTACATCAATCCTTCTTTCCTTTTCAAAGTGAGTGACAAGACTGAAATCATTATACAAGGAGATTATTTGCATGACGATTGGACACCCGATTTTGGAACTGGAATCATTGGGAAAGAAATTGTAGCACTTCCGCGCAACTCTTATTTAGGTGCAATTTGGTCAAATGGACGAACAAAACAAGCCTCCGTCTCCTCTTTAGTAAAACATAATTTTAATTCCAATTGGAAATTGAATTTCAATAGCTCTTTTCAAAACTACGATCGAAGTTCGAAAGGGACCGACCGTATTCAACCAGCAGCAAATGGAGACTGGAGCAGACCATTGGGGCAAAATAAAAATCAAGAACAAATTATTGCTGAACAATTTAGCCTACAAGGAAATTTTTCGACAGGAAGAATAAAACATCAATTATTCACGGGAATTGATTTCGAAAATGCCTTTGCAAAAGCCTATACCTTTAGCTTTAACCCCACAACATATGGAAGTGGGAATATCTATGATTTTGATAATTTTGATCAAGGTGGAGCAATACCGAATGCAGCAACTACTAGAATAGTAAAAACAGAAACCAATCGTTTTGGGATCTATGCCCAAGATTTAATTTCAATAACCGATAAATTTAAAGTACTAGCCGGAATTCGTTGGTCGTGGCAGGAAGCCCAAGTTGAGACAACAGACCTACTTAAAAATACAGTTACAATGGACAAAAAAAGAAAAGACCTTGCTTTTACACCTAAAGTTGGACTAGTTTTCCAACCTTCAAAAGACATGTCTTTGTTTGCCAGCTATTCCAATTCATTTACCCCAAATACAGGAACAACGGCAGATTTAAAAGCAATAGCTCCTTCAATAATTGATCAGTATGAAGTGGGTGTTAAAAAAGAATACTGGAAAGGAATACTAAGTACTAATCTAACGGTATACCAAATAACAAATAGCAATTTTGCACAAACTGCCGAATTTAAAGCCGATGGATCTATAAATACTGATAGTACTATAAAAGTTTTAAACGGGGAAACAAGGAGTAAAGGTGTTGAAATTGATATTATTGCAAAACCAACTGAAGGCTTAAATATTATAGCGGGTTACAGCTATAACGACATGCGATATACTAAAACATCCGGCACAAAAGGAAGCTTCATTGTTGGGGATCGTTTGGCAAGAACTCCTGCAAATACTGCAAATTTAAGTTTTTTCTACACTCTACAATCCGGCATCTTAAAAGGTATGGCTATCGGTGCCTTAGGAAATTATATTGGAAAAAGAGTAGGTGGCTGGAACAATCAAGTAGACCAATCCTTGCCAAACGGGATTTATGACCGTGAAATTCCCTTGTCTGGATACACTACAATTGATCTGTCTGCAGGCTATAGCTGGAAAAAAGTATCGATCCTCTGCCGATTATCAAATATCACTAATGTTTTGAATTATACGGTTCATGAAAACTACAGTGTAAATCCAACGGCCCCTCGCCAACTAATGACCAGCTTAAAATATAAATTCTAATTAATTAGGAGTACAAATAAAAAAATATACAAAACCCATGAAAATGATCAAAGCAAGAAATTTACACCGCGATTTAGGCTATTTTTATATCGGACTAATCCTTTCCTTTGCCTCCTCAGGTTTATTAATGAACCACCGAGAATACTGGCATCCTGAAAAATTCACCACCGAAACCAAAGCCATTCAACTTCAATTGCCTCCACAAAATGAAATCACCGAATTATTTGCCGAGAACCTTGGAAAACAATTGGGTATTGAAGAAAAAATGAGACGCCAAATGGTCAAAAAAGGAGAATTACGAATCTCCTATGAAAACCACGATATTGAAATTGATACTAAAACAGGAAAAGGGGAAATCATTTCTTTTGTAAAAACACCTTTCATTAGTCAGACAATGGCATTGCATAAAAAAACCTCCAATTGGTGGATCTATTATTCCGATATTTTTGCAATTTCTCTCATAACAATAGCCATCAGCGGAGCAATTATGATTCCTGCAGGAAAATTCACCTTCAAACGACGAGGCTGGAAACTGGCTATAGCTGGACTGGTTTTCCCATTATTAATCCTGCTTTTACTAGGCTAATAGGAGAAAAATGCTAAAGAAAAACATTGTTTGTCTACCAAATAAAACTTAATATAAATGCATTAAATTCCAATTTTATAAAACAAATTCAAATTTTAAACCACAATTGATTTCTCTTCTTTAAATTTACGAAGAACTAATTTCAATTTATTAAAGTCAAAAAAAAACACCACAGATGCGAATTCTAATCTCCTGCTCGCTACTTTTTTTCGCATTATTAACAAGCAGTTGTGCCGTTAAAAAATATGAAAATCTGTCTTATTTAGAATCCAAATCGGATAAGGAAGAACAACCAACTCTAAATGTTTTTACACCCAATAATTCAAAATTGCAAAACAATCCGGTCTTGATATTTGTTCATGGTGGAAACTGGAATGCGGGAGATAAAAAACTGTACGGTTTCTTTGGAAGGAATTTTGCGAAAAAAGGAATTACAACGGTGATTATTGGTTACAAACTGAGTCCAAAAGCGAATTATGATGAAATGGCATTTGAGGTTGCAAAAGCTATAAATTGGACAAAATTAAATATCGCCAATTATAAAGGAGACCCAAAATCTATTTTCTTAACCGGACATTCTGCAGGTGGACACTTAGTTGCTTTAGTGGGTACAAGTCCAAAATACATTCAGGATAAAACCATTATTAAAGGAATTATTCTAAACGATGCTGCTGCCTTAGACATGAAATATTATCTGGAGAAAAACCCTCCTACTCAGGAAGATGATTATCTGAC
>CANEZU010000155.1 GCA_947444255.1 Flavobacteriaceae bacterium
TGAAATGCCTGAAAATGGTCTGCAGGAACATCCAATTCTTCTTTGGTAAAAACCTCCCGCCGAATTAATTCTAAAAAACAACGCGTAGTAGCTTCAACATCGGCAGTAGCGTTGTGTGCCTCGGAAAAAGGTCTATTAAAAAGATAGGAATGTAATTCGGTTAATGTTGGCAGTTTAAACTTTCCACCACGACCGCCGGCTAATTTTAATAAGGAGGCCGTAACTTCGGTACAAGTATCCAAAACAGGCATACTGTTCATTGGAGAATTTATTCCTGTTCTATGGAATTCAGATCCCATAATATTGACATCAAAACCTAGATTTTGACCTACGATAAATTTTGCTTTTGATAAAGCGATGTTGAATTTCTCTAAAACATCCGTCAAAGAAATCCCTTCGGCTTGCGCCAATTCAGTTGAAATTCCATGAATTCGCTCTGCATCATAAGGAATATTAAAACCGTCTGGCTGAACCAAATAATCCTGATGTTCGATGAGTTTCCCCATCTCATCATGCAACTGCCAAGCAATTTGAATACAGCGGGGCCAGTTATTTGTATCAGTGATTGGAGCATCCCAACGTTTAGGTAAGCCTGTGGTTTCAGTATCGAATATTAAGTACATAGCTGGATTTGAATCATTTATAATTCTTACAAATTACAAAAAATGAAATTCAAATTTAAGATTTTTTAGTCAGGATTCTGCGGGAAGTTATCAACAAATGAAAAAAAATAACAAGTCCAAACTCAATTATTTTGAATCAAAAAGAGCTTTATTAGAATTTTAAAAAGAGTGCTAAAAATAAAAAAATAGTGGTTTTGGATGTCGTAGTATTTGACTAAAAAAGATTAAACGAAAAGTACCTTATTTAAAAGGGATTATTCTAAATAAAGGCTTTCTAAAGCGCATCTGCAATAAAATAAGACGAGCACCTAAAACAAAATATAAATCAATAAATCCTATTTTTAATTACGATTTTACTACAAAATAAATTAAAAACCGAATTATTATTGTTGAATGAATAAATACCAACTAATGCGGCACATACAATTCTGCCTGGATTATAAATTAAATTAAAACTCGAAAATTAGCAGAAAATTAAATCCAAAACCAGAAAATAAAGTAGGAAATGATCCGAAATGAGATTTGGTTATCGTATAAAATTAAAGAATAATATTGCTTAATTTAAACAAATTTATAATTTTGTGTACATTATTAATAAATATAGGTTTTCACCTATGTTATTAAAAAAAATACACTTAAAAAATATTTAAAATGAGTAAGACATTATTTGACAAAGTATGGGATTCACATGTAGTACGTAAAATTGAAGATGGACCAGATGTGTTTTTTATAGATCGTCATTTCATTCATGAAGTTACCAGTCCGGTTGCTTTTTTAGGTTTAAAAGAAAGAGGAATTAAGGTTTTATACCCAGATAGAACTTTTGCTACAGCCGATCACAATACCCCAACTATAAACCAACATTTACCCGTTGAAGATGCTTTATCAGCCAATCAGCTAAAAGCTTTAGAAGATAATGCAGCCGAATATGGCATTTCTCACTGGGGATTAGGACACCAAAAAAATGGAATTGTACATGTTGTAGGTCCTGAAAACGGAATTACTTTGCCTGGTGCAACTATAGTTTGTGGCGATTCTCACACTTCTACGCATGGTGCTTTTGGTGCTATTGCTTTTGGAATCGGAACTTCCGAAGTAGAAATGGTGATGGCTACCCAATGTATCATGCAACCAAAACCAAAGAAAATGCGTATCAACGTAAATGGTCAATTGAGTAAAGGTGTAGGTCCAAAAGACGTTGCTCTTTATATTATTTCTCAATTAACCACTTCTGGAGGTACAGGATATTTTGCAGAATATGCAGGAGATGTTTTTGAAAACATGTCGATGGAAGGTCGTATGACCGTTTGTAATTTAAGTATCGAAATGGGTGCTCGTGGTGGTATGATTGCTCCTGACCAAAAAACATTTGATTTCCTTGAAGGAAGATTATACGCTCCAAAAGGCGAAGCTTGGAACACAGCAGTTGCTTATTGGAAAACACTGAAAACCGACTCAGATGCTATTTTTGATAAAGAATTAAACATAAATGCTTCTGATATTGAACCAATGATTACTTATGGTACAAACCCAGGAATGGGAATTGGTATTTCAGCTTCTATTCCAAAAGCAAATCAAGTGGAAGGCGGTGCAGAAACCTATAAAAAATCTTTAGCTTACATGGGCTTCGAAGAAGACGAAGTGATGATTGGCAAACCAATTGATTTTGTATTCTTAGGAAGTTGTACCAACGGAAGAATTGAAGATTTCAGAGCCTTTACAGAAATTGTAAAAGGCCGAAAAAAAGCAGATAATGTTACCGCTTGGCTAGTTCCTGGATCTCATGTAGTGGAAGCTCTCATTAAAGAAGAAGGACTTTTAGACATTCTAACAGAAGCTGGTTTTGTATTACGTCAACCGGGTTGTTCCGCATGTTTGGCTATGAATGACGATAAAGTTCCTGCTGGGAAATATGCTGTAAGTACTTCTAATCGAAACTTCGAAGGCCGTCAAGGTCCTGGGTCAAGAACGCTTTTGGCAAGTCCAATTATGGCAGCAGCAGCAGCAGTCACAGGAAAATTAACCGATCCAAGAGATTTGTTTTAAAAACTGGCTTAAAAAAACATAACAAACTACGAAAAATAGGCACAACCTTAATACCGTAAAAAACAAAGAAAAAATGGCATACGATAAATTTAATATCCTAACGTCTAGTGCAGTGCCACTACCGATAGAAAACGTAGATACCGATCAAATTATCCCAGCGCGTTTCTTGAAAGCTACTAAACGAGAAGCTTTTGGAGACAACCTTTTCAGAGACTGGAGATATAACGGAGATAATACTCCAAAAGTAGATTTCGTTTTAAATGACGCAACTTACAGTGGCAAAATATTAGTAGGCGGGAAAAACTTTGGCTCCGGTTCTTCCAGAGAACACGCAGCTTGGGCCGTTTACGATTACGGATTCCGTGCTGTTGTTTCTAGTTTTTTTGCTGATATTTTCAAAGGAAACTGTTTAAACATTGGTGTTTTACCGGTGCAAGTTAGTCCAGAATTTGCCGATAAAATTTTCAAAGCAATAGAAGCTGATCCAAAAACAGAATTGGAAATCAATCTTCCAGAGCAAACCATTACGCTTAAAGCAACTGGTGATAAGGAATCATTTGATATTTCTGGTTACAAAAAAGACAATATGGTTAATGGTTTTGATGATATTGATTATTTACAAAATATCAAAGAGGAGATTGTAACATTTGCCGACAAACAATTGATCTAAAATAACAATAGTTTCAAATATAGAAGGCAAATAATCCTGTGTCATCTTATAAAAGACACAGGATTGATTGAGTAAATTAAATGCAATATCGCACCATTGCGGTAGAATTTTAAAAGAGATTTGATTGCTTATAATCAATATTGCGATTTTGTATTGACGGAAATTATCACACCCAATTATACCAATTTACCTAAATCTTAGGATGGAATTACTTAGCGTTGATTTCAGATTAGAATAGACAAATAAGCATTCGAATATTTTATAAAAGCCAATTTAGGCCGTCATTATGAAAAAAAGAAAGATTGAAATAATGGATACGACACTCCGAGATGGTGAACAAACCTCGGGAGTATCCTTTTCTGCTGCAGAAAAATTAACCATAGCGCAATTATTACTCGAAGAATTAAATATCGACAGGATAGAAATTGCTTCGGCACGGGTAAGCGAAGGCGAATTCCAGGGCGTCAAAGGAATTATGAGCTGGGCAGAAGAAAAAGGGTATAGCAATCGTATCGAAGTTTTGACCTTTGTCGATGATGGACTTTCAATAGATTGGATGAAGAAAGCAGGTGCCAAAGTTCAGAATTTATTGACCAAAGGATCTATGAATCATTTGACGCATCAATTAAAAAAAACTCCTGAACAGCATTTTATCGAAATCGCTAGAGCAATTGCTTTAGCAGAAGAAAATAATATTGCAACTAATGTCTATCTGGAAGATTGGAGTAATGGAATGCGAAATTCTCCCGAATATGTTTTTGAATTTATAGATTTTCTATCCACTCAACCTATTAAAAGAATTTTATTGCCCGATACCTTAGGGGTTTTAATCCCTACCGAAACTTTTGAGTTTATCTCTAAAATAATTGCAAAACATCCTAGTATTCATTTTGATTTCCATGCTCATAATGATTACGATTTAAGTGTCGCAAATGTTATGGAAGCTGTTAAAGCTGGTATACAAGGTCTTCATGTCACCGTAAACGGAATGGGAGAACGGGCAGGAAATGCTCCACTTGAAAGCACCGTTGCAGTGATTAATGATTTTATGCCAGAAGTTGCTATAAATGTGAAAGAATCCTCTTTATACTCTGTAAGTAAATTAGTTGAAACTTTTACCGGTTATAGAATTCCGGCTAACAAACCAATTGTTGGTGATAACGTTTTTACTCAAACTGCAGGTATTCATGCCGATGGGGATAACAAAAACAATTTATATTTTAATGATTTACTTCCAGAGCGCTTTGGAAGAAAACGAAAATATGCTTTGGGAAAAACATCGGGTAAAGCCAATATCGAAAAAAATCTTCAGGAATTAGGGTTGAAACTCAATCAGGAAGATTTAAAATTAGTTACCCAAAGAATTATAGAATTGGGTGACAAAAAAGAAACCGTTACCAAGGAAGATCTACCTTATATTATATCTGATGTTTTAGATAGTCAGACGTACGAAGAAAAAATCCTTGTAGAATCCTATGTTTTAGTTCATGCTAAAGGAATGCGTCCTTCGACTACAATTTGTTTAAAAATTGATGGTGAAGTTATTGAAGAACACGCTCAAGGTGATGGCCAATTTGATGCTTTTATGAATGCATTAGCCAAAATATACAAAAGTAAAAAAATGGATTTGCCAAAATTAACCGATTATGCTGTACGGATTCCACCCGGAAGTAGTTCGGATGCTTTGTGCGAAACCATAATTACCTGGACAAATAATGGAAAAGAATTTAAAACTAGAGGATTAGATTCGGACCAGACAGTAGCTGCAATAATCGCAACTCAGAAGATGTTGAATGTTGTTAATTCCTAAATCACAATCAAATAAAAATAAAGAACTCAATTTAAAATAAAATGAAATTTAATATCGCACTTTTAGCCGGAGACGGAATTGGACCTGAAGTTATTAATGAAGCCGTAAAAGTTTCAGATGCTATTGCACGAAAATTTAATCATGAAATCAATTGGACGCCAGCTCTAACAGGAGCCTGTGCTATTGATGCCGTTGGAGTTCCTTACCCTGACGAAACGCATGAAATATGTATGGCCGCAGATGCGGTTTTGTTTGGGGCAATTGGGCATCCAAAATACGACAATGATCCAAGTGCGCCAGTCCGACCGGAGCAAGGTTTATTGTTAATGCGTAAAAAACTAGGTTTGTTTGCCAATGTTCGACCTACTTTCACCTTCCCTTCATTAATTGACAATTCACCATTGAAAAGAGAACGTATTGAAGGAACTGATCTAATCTTTCTAAGAGAACTTACTGGTGGAATTTATTTCGGTGAAAAAGGAAGAAAAGACGGAGGAGAAACTGCTTTTGATACCTGTACCTATACTCGTGTTGAAGTTCAGCGCTTGGCCAAAAAAGGTTTTGAATTGGCAATGACTCGAACTAAGAAA
>CANEZU010000156.1 GCA_947444255.1 Flavobacteriaceae bacterium
ATTTCGGCTGTTTTAAATTTATACTGAATACCTAAAATATTTTTTTTATGATTACTTTCATAATTATCAGCAATTATTTGTTTGTAGTACTTACTGTAAGTCGCAGCAATACTGTGAAGCCTATTTTTTTTATCATAAAAGTTATAAGAGGCAAGATTTTTCAACAAGGCATTATTGGCCTGATTGGTTTCTAAAGCACTATTCAAATCGACGAAATTACCCTTATTCAAACGGTTTTCTTTGATTAAAAATTGTAAAGTTTTAGGATAGAAAAGTTCCGAATAATTGGCCATTAAATCTTGTTTTACTTTCTCATCTTCATAAAGAACATCCTGATTAAGCATTTTTTTTAATTCTTCTTTTTCTGGGCTCTCTGATAATTTCACCGGTAAGATCCAGGAACTTTTAAAATTTCCCATTTCATGATAGGCAGCACTCATTAGCAACTTTGCCTTGAAATCATCGGGATTTGAAACGATATAATCTTCGAATTCTTTTTCGAGTATTTTGTATTGTTTGAGCTCAATAAGCCAATCCATTTTAGTTATAAAATCAATTTCAGTGCTATAAGCAGACCAGTCATAGGCTTTTTGAAATTGTTTTTTATCGGCATAAATCCAACTGATATTTCCGGCAAATTCAGCTAAATCATTTGTCGGAGCGGTAGCTTCTAATTCTTTTCGGGCTTCTTCGGGTTCATATTGAAATAAATGCCTTAGATAATTTTTATAATTTGCCTTTGATTTATCGAGTTCGTATATTGATTTTAAAACTATTTTGATTTTTGGGGCATTATCTTCAGTATAAAAATTACTGACATAGTTTTCTAAAAGCACTATATCCTTGGGATTTAATTTAATTTGTTCACTCATCCATTTTTCTTTGATTTTATCATTTGGATATTCAAGCCACTTATTTAAATCTTTAGAATAGCCAATATTTGCTGCACTTGGATTTTTGGCTATTTTTTCGTCATACATTTTCCATACTTCTGCTCCCCTGTCTTCCCAGGACATATATTTGGCGTATTTATTCCAAGTTAGCGTATCAATCGTTTCCTCAGCGAGCATTTTATTTTTTAAACCTATCAACTCCAATTTGAAATTTTCATCGGTATGATCGATCCAAATTCCGCCGGAAAGATAGGTTTTAACCTCCCCTAAATATTTAGTATAATCCGCAAATACCCGCTCCGTGTTTCGGGTTTCTTGGGCCAACTGATTTGGTTTTTCGTATTGAAAGTCTATTAGTTCCAGACTCGATTCCTTGGTAAAAACGGTAAAAAGAAAGCCATCTAAAAATGGGGTTCGGGAAAATTTTATAACTTTCTTTTTTAATTGTGCTTCCATTTTTTCGGTGTTTTCAAGGCTAGAAAATACAAACCAATATTGCGAACCTGATTTGGCCCCATTAATTCCTTTAACCGAATAAATACCATTTTCGGTTTGATGTAAATAGCGGGAAGCCCTCCAATTCATAACGATTTTAACAGCATCATTTGCTTTTAGAAATCGTATTTGTGGGAAACTCCTAGTCATGAGGCTAATTTGTTTTTTAAATTCCCCAAGCATCGACTTATTTTTTCCTTTTGTGCTGTGCCATCCATAACTTAAGCTATTGCGTAAATCATAATCCCCTGCCGTTTTATTATTTGTCGAAGGGATTTGAAAAACATCATCAGGATGCACAAAATGTGTCCAAATTCCGCTAAAAAGATACATAGATTCCTGATTGTATTTTTCATCATTAGTCATGTAAAACCCACTAGAAATTCGAGGATAATCAAAAAAATCTTTGTTGTAGGGATCCAAATCAAACTCTCTGTTTCCGCCTTCGAGGGTTTCCCCTAAATACAAACTACACAAGTATTTTAGATTAGGCATGGCTTTTTTTAAAGCAATTAAACCCTTTTTATCAATAATATTAGACGGTGGAACGTAGGAAGTTGGCAAAGGACCAAAATTACTCAAATCCCATTTTTTCTTAACGGTATTCATGGACATTCCGATAAAATCTAGATTTTTCCATAAATGCGTTTGTAAGGAAACGTGGTTATAGCCATGAAAAGCCAATTCATGTCCATTTTTCGATACCTCTCTAACCAACCAATTCGACAATGACTCTATTTTATTATTGCTATTTACTTTCTGTGCATCCCATTGTTCTAGGGTAAAAGGCGGCAGAATTTTATTGCGATAATCAAAAGTGACTAAAGCCGTATAGGGGATTTTATATTCTTTAGAAAGCGATAACATATCCGGCCACCATACTTTGCTAACAAAATCAGACATTGTCAAATTCATTTCTGAAGCAATGGGTTCTGCTTTTGAATCATATAAGGGCGATGGAAAATCATCCAAAAAAACAGTTGCGGTATTGGCAATCGGATAAGGTATGCCTTCAAGACCTTTTAAAACTCCGGCAAATAAGAGTCCACGATCCGATTTTATAAAGTCGCCGCTTGTGTTGTAAAGAAAAACTCTCCCCTTCCCTATTCTATTTTCAACAACCAAAGGATAATTTTGGTTGTTAATCGACGTGGCTAATATTTTGATTTTAGTTGAAAAGTTTTGAGCCGAAAAACCATAATGAATAACGGTGGAAGAATAAGTCAAATCTTTTAAATTGGGTAAGATTGGATTCCTAAAATACCAACCGGATGAATTGGAATCAGTATCAAACTCCGCTTCTGCTTTAAAGCCATAAATAAAGGCCATACGGTGGTCTTCACTGGCAAAAGGAATAAATAAAGTGCCTCCATTGGAAATAAATGTTATCAATTTCGGAATCGATGCATCAGATAATTTCTTGGTATTGTAGACCGTAATTACTCTGGTAGTTGGCGCTATAACCATATTGGTATTCCATTCTTTTATCGAAATACTAGTAAAGGGTAATTTAGTATAATCACAGGCTTTTCTAATCTGATCGTTATAACTTCGACTTAATTTACTGCTATCGTCCACTAGGAATTCTACTAAAGGATGGGAACTCAATTGTGGGATGCTATACCTCTGAAAATCATTTTCAGAGGTATAGTTGTTTTTTCTGTCAAAAAAATCAACCGTATTCATATCTGACCAGTCGTCCAGGGCTTTACAACCAAACAAGAGGAAAATTAGCAGTACTGTTAACGCATAATTATACTTAGGTCTTCGTTTTAATAATTTCATGGCTAGAATAATAAATCAGAAATTTTACTTTCCTGGGGTTCATTGACTATTTCATACACTTTCAAAATATCACTCGTATAAAAAAGATTGATAGTTCGCCCTCTCTTTTTTAATACTGCTATTTCTTGATCCAAAAGCGAATTCAGTTTTTTGTTTTTAGAAAATGAATTAGTTTCGGCTTTATTTTTCTCATTTAATACAAATACCAAAAGACTCTTTGGCAACATATATTTTTGTTTTTTAGATTTGAATTTCGGATTGTTTTTATTTGCAAAATAGATGGAATCCCATTTGGAATAGTCTTTCAGAAAAAAAGAATAATTTATAAAATAATGCTTGTTAAGGCTGATAACCTGCGTTGCGGGATCGTTAACTACAGAATAGGAATAAGGGAAATAAGCTTCTCTGATTTTATCATAAGCGTCTAATATTTGTTTGGGGGTTTTATCGGATTCCTCGAGTACATTCAAACTTTTTTGTTGAAAAAAGAGAGCCGAAAACAAAATGCTACTTATTAAAATCGGCACCATAATAATCCTTAATTTCTCACTTTTACCGACCATCAAATGGATGATTTGAAGTAGAATGGCACAGTTAAATCCGAAAATAATAGGTAATAATATAGATATGGCGTTATTAATCAAATCAATGTCGATCCAACTATTTTTTAATAAACTCAATAGAACCAGAAAATTGAAATAAAGATAAAACTGTAATTGAGGTTTCCAATATTGAATATTAAACCGCAAATAGAGTATAATTACCAAAGCAATTCCGATAAGACTGCTTATTTGAAAGAAATTAATAATTTGATAATAAGGCACAATAAGCTGCGGCACATAAGTATAAGAATCTACCGATAATAAGTTTGAATGAATAAACTCCGCTAAATTCTCCTTTTGTATGGAACAAGCTATGGCATAGGTAATTAATAACACACCTGTAGAAAAAACATAGGAAAAAATAACGATTAGATGCTGAATCCTTTGTTTTTTGTCTGAAAAAAAGAATGCAATACAAAGAAATGGCGGAATTAATATACAAAAACTAAACAGATTTATCAAGCCAATAGCCAAGAACGCAAGTACGAAACCCAGTCCGTAATTTATTTTTTTATCGGACACTATTTCGGGTCGGATATAAAAAACAAAAGCAGGCAAAATAAAGCTCAATGCCATAAATGTCGGATTGTCTTTTAATATATAGTAAATATTTAGCGGCGATAAAACATAAACGAGGGAAAAAGAGAGCGAAGCTAAAATAGGGACAATAATTTTTGAAAATGTCAATTGTCGGATGAGCCAAAAAATAATAATTGCTAGAAGTGCTGATTCTAAAATTGCAATGACTTGTAGCGCGATTTCGGGACTCACATCGGTTATTTTACTGTAGAAATTGATTAGCGCATAATCCCCATCTACAGACATTCCGTTCGAGAACCAAATTTGATCATCAAATTGAATTACTTTATTTAAATCATAAATCCAGTTATCAGAAAGGGAATAATTGTCATATAAAATGAAATAATATCGGCTAATAAATGTAATCGATATGATTAGGCACGTTAAAATCAGAATTAGACTATTGGATCGTTTATTTTCAGCTGTTTGCAGCGGGAATAACCATAATTGCAGTTTTTTTTTGTCTTCAATGTTCTTTAAAAATTCCAGCAGGCTTGTTTTAAACTTAAGATTTAAAATAGTGGGTATATTTTTAATGTTTTCAAATCCAATGACATCAAAACTGATGATGAGTCCTAAAAAAACGAAGCAGTTGAATAAATCATAGGCATTTATTTGAACAAGTATAAAAATTAAAAGGATCAGAATACTCCCATATTTAAACCAGTTCAGTATAATAAAATTTAAAAAATGGACTGGTTTTTTGTTGGACCTGATTTTTCCATTCCAATAAAATAAGAATAGAATAATAAAGCAAAACCTTAGAAAACCGATTAATATGGAACTCGTTAAAAACATCATTGTGTATCGGTTTTATATAATTATGGTATGGTTTGTAAATCAATTTTCCCAATAAAATAGTCGAAAGTAGAAGATGAAATTCGTTTAATTACTGCATTTGTTAATTGATTTGAATCGGAATATTCAATCAAAAGAATCGGAATATTATACTTTTCATTCAGCTTTCGGATTCGATCCATATAAGTCTCATATTCTTTTGAATTTCTTAATTTGTATTGATTGTTTTTGAAAGTATAGTCCGTTGCTACTGATTCTAAAGCAATGGCATTAACATATTGTGCGGTTTCGTTCACAAGTTCTAAACCCGCATTCTGAATAAATTCCTTTTGTGGATATTTCTCTTTTATCGTTTTTAGTAAATTGACTAATTCGTTTTTTTGATCTTTTTGACTGCCAAAAGAAGTATAATTATCAATATTATCCAGGAAAAGACCATCATAGCCCAATGTCATAATTCGATCTGTAATTTGCAGTATTACGTCTTTTGTTTTATCCGATTTTAAATCGAGATAATAGCTGTTCCAAATACTATTTTTACCTAATGTGTA
>CANEZU010000157.1 GCA_947444255.1 Flavobacteriaceae bacterium
GTGTTGCTATTGCGTATTGCATTATTATTTAGAAGATTTAAACCTAATTTTGGTTTGAAAACAATTCTTTTGCTTTTATTTGTTTCGACCTCTACATTTGCTCAAAACAACAAACAGAATATTCGAGGAAACGTTACTGATAAATTGTCCCAAACCACTATAATTGGTGCTGTAATTCAAATAAATAATTCGGAAAACAAAGCGATAAGCGATGATAAAGGGAATTATATTTTAACCGAAATCACTCCGGATCGCTACACTATTAAAGTTTCATTTGAAGGCTATAAAGAAGTCATAATTCCAAATGTGATTGTTATTTCGGGTAAAGAAGTTATTTTGGATATAGCGATGGAAGATGAATACAATAAACTGAAAGAAGTAGTAATAAAATCATCAAATAAAGCCGGTACAATTAACAAATTGGCCACCGTTAGTGCTAGAACTTTTTCTATGGAAGAAGTCAATCGCTTTGCGGGTGGAAGAAGCGATGTTGCTCGTTTGGCAGCTAATTTTGCAGGAGTAAGCGCACCCGATGACAGTAGAAATGATATTGTAATTAGAGGAAATTCACCAGTGGGTGTTTTGTGGCGTATTGACGGAATGAACGTAAGCAATCCCAATCATTTTGCTTCCGTCGGAACGACTGGCGGAGCAGTAAGTGCTTTGAATACCAATTTATTAAAGAATTCCGATTTCTTTACTTCGGCTTTTCCAGCCGAATATGGTAATGCCACTTCGGGTGTTTTTGATATTGGTTTCAGAAATGGGAATTCTAAAAAAAGAGAAACAACACTTCAAATGGGTGTAATTACCGGATTGGAAGCCACCACGGAAGGGCCTATTAATAAAGAGAAAGGTTCTTCTTATTTAGTGGGTTATCGTTACAGTTTGGCAGGAGTAGCCCAAACTCTGGGCGTAAATATTGGAACAACCGCCACGCCGTCTTATCAAGATTTATCTTTTAAATTGAACAGCGGTACTTCTAAATTGGGCAAATTTTCAATGTTCGGAATTTTGGCTACAAGCACTATTAGTATTAGTGGAGGTAATTCAGCTAGCTTATATGGAGGTGGCAGTCAACAAGATTTTGCCAGTAAAATTGGAATTCTGGGCTTGAATCATTTTAAACAAATCAATCCTAAATCGTTTATTAGTTCGACCCTTGGAGTGAATTATGCTAAAACAGATCAAACTTCCTATGATTTTGATAGAATGGCAAATGCTACTTTTACCAAAGAAGTGAGCAATGTGGCCAAAACAGCCTATAATTTTAGTTCTACTTACAATTTAAAAATAAGCCCAACGCTTTTTATAAAAGCAGGGATTCAAGATGAATTAATAGGCTTGGATTTATTTTATAAAACCAAACAAAATAGTGCTGATGCTTGGAAACAGGTTTGGGATTACAACAGTTATACTAATTTGGCGCAAGCGTTTGTTCACGGGAAATACAACATTAGCGAACAATTAACTTTAAATGCGGGCTTGCATTCGCAAAAGTTCTTCTTGAATAATTCAGTTTCAATCGAACCGCGTTTGGGATTGAAATATACTGTAAACAGCAAAAGTAGTTTTAGTTTGGGATATGGATCTCATTCGCAAATGCAACCGATTAACGTTTATTTTCTCAAAACTCAAAACGTAGATGGTTCTTACTCTTATAACAACAAAAATTTAGATTTTACCAAAAGTCAGCATTTTGTGTTGGCTTATGATTTGCAGCCGTTTAAAGATTGGCGATTGAAAACAGAAATCTATTATCAAGCTATTTCTAATGTTCCTGTGAATACTTTTTCAAGCAGTTATTCAATGTTGAATACCGGTTCGAGTTTCAAAGCTGATTTAGAAGATAATCTTACCAATACTGGAACAGGTAAAAATTATGGTGCGGAAGTAACCGTAGAGAAATTCTTTAGCAATGGTTATTATGGTTTGTTTACGTCCTCACTATACAGTTCAAAATACAAAGGAAGTGATGGTATAGAACGAAATACGGCTTTCAACGGCAAATATGTTTTCAATATTTTAGGTGGAAAAGAATGGAAAGTAGGTAGTGAAAAAAGAAACAAAATTTCTACCGATATGAAATTCACCAATGCTGGCGGTAGAGCCTATACGCCAATTGATATTTCGGCTTCTCAAACAAGTGATCGCGAAGTATTGTCTACCGATGCGTATTCGTCAAATTTAGCTAATTATTTTAGATTGGATTTAAAAGGAAGCTATACCATTAATAGCAAAAACAAAAAACGATCGCAGTCCTTTTCATTGGACTTACAAAATGTGACCAATCATAAAAACATGTTTTCACAAAGTTATGACAAAAGAAATCAAAGTTTAAGTACTACTTATCAGTTGGGTTTCTTTCCAAATTTTATTTATAAATTGCAGTTTTAAAATAAAAAAAATGAAGTATTCAGAACTTAAAATAACTCACAAATTAGGGATTGCTATTGCAATAACAATCTTTTTTAAAGTCGTTTTTTTTCCGATTGAGGGATTTTTTAAATGGGATTTACTATTTATAACAGCAATTATACTCATCATTTGGCAAGAAAATGAAGCTGTCGATAACTTTCTAAATACGAGATATCCTTGGATTGAAAACGCAAGAAAAAGGTTGATTATTCAGAGTTTACTTTCGTTGGTTTACACCTCAATTACTTTGTATTCTTTGATGTATTTTTTACATCAATTACGATTTGGAGATGGTCAAATAATTGATCGTAAAATGATCGAAATTTTCCCTCCTGCAATTCTTTTTACTTTGGTACTTTTAGCTGTCAAAATTGGAAGTGAATTTTTCAGTTCTTTAAAAAACAGTTTACTAGAAATAGAAAAATACAAAACCGAGAATGCAATTGCACAATTGCAAAACTTAAAAAACCAGTTGAATCCTCATTTTCTATTCAATAATCTGAGTGTTTTAACTTCGTTGGTTTATAAAAATCAAGACAAAGCGGCCGATTTTATTAACGAATTAGCCAAAGTGTATCGCTATATTTTAGACACAAAAAATTCAGAATTAGTATCCTTACAAGAAGAATTGGATTTTATAAATCATTATATCTATTTGCAAAAAATACGATTTGAAGACAGTGTTTCATTTGAAATAAAAATTGAAGAAAGTAAAAAATCAGCTTATTTATTGCCCATGTGCTTGCAAATGTTAGTCGAAAATACCATTCAGCATAACGAAACTTCGCAAGCCAATCCGTTGCACGTTTTGATTTACACAGAGAATAATTCTTTAGTCATCGAAAATCCAATAAAGCCAAGAAGCAATGTGGCTGACAGTACTAAAATAGGTTTAAAAAACATTGAACAACGGTATTCTTTTTTCACCGATGAAAAAGTCATCGTTTCTAACAATGGAAAAATTTTTAAAGTAATTTTGCCTCTAATCTAAAGAAGATGAAAGTTGTAATTATAGAAGACGAAAAATTATCGGCAGAACATTTAACCGTTCTTTTGCAGAAAATAGACCCATCCATAACTGTAATTAAGTATTTTGATACCATTAAAACTTCGGTAACGGCTTTCAAACTAGGTTTAACTGCCGATTTAATCTTTATGGACATTCATTTGGCAGACGGCAATAGTTTTGAAATTTTCAATCAAATTCAACTGGAAATACCTGTTATTTTTACCACTGCTTTTGACAGTTATGCTATTCAAGCGTTTAAGCAAAACAGCATTGATTACTTATTAAAACCCATCGCTTTTCAAGACTTGCAATTTGCTATAGAAAAGTTTAAAAAGCAACAGCAATCCGGAAATAAAGACTTGATTTCTAATATCGCAACGGCTTATCAGCAAATGAACAAAGAATACAAAACCCGTTTTTTAGTCAAATTAGGACAGACAATAGATTCAATAAAGACCGAAGAAATTCACCATTTTGAAACCAAAGAAAGTTTGTCATTTTTAGTAAGCAATAAAGGAAACCATTATTCAATTGATTATACTTTAGACCAATTAGAAACGATCTTAAATCCCAAAGATTTCTTCCGTATCAATAGAAAAATAATTTTAAATATAAATTCGATAGAGAAAGTTAGCACGTATTTTAACAGCCGTTTGTCTATTGCAACAAAATTTTTGGATAATGAAGCTAGAATTGTAAGCCGGGATCGTGTTAATGATTTTAAAAAATGGTTAGATAACTAAAGATTTAAGCCCCCGTATTATTTATTACCATTCAACCATTTTATTTTACAATTCAACCTAATTTCGTTTTTATTCTTTTAGTTCTAAAAATATATTTGTTTTTTAATTCAGATAAAACTTTAGAATATGAAATCAAAACTAATTTTGTTGCTCTTAATTATAAATAGTTCCACTTTCGCTCAAACCAATCCTGCTATTTTATCGTGGTTACAGAATACTAATAATACAAAAGCAAGATACTATCTAACTGGTAATTCAACGCCTATCAACACAACAGTCAATGCTAATGTTCAGCAAGTTCAATATTCTGCGAATTTTGTTTATGTAACAGCCACTGGTGTTCCAGCTTTTGTAACTGGTCCTTTTGCAACAGGTCCCGTTGCGACCGCATTAAACAATAATTATATTATTAAAATTCCTTTAAATCCAACAATAGCTACTACCAAGACGTTAGTTGGTAATGGCGCAACCGCAGCTTTTATAAATGGCACAGTTGCCTATAATCCAGGGGATGGGGGCTCTTATAACAATCTAAATAAATGGCATTCTAATGCAGTTTATTTTGAAAATCGTGGTTTTGATTGTGCGCATGGGCACCCTGGACCAATGACTTCAGATTATCATCACCATCAAAATCCTTCAGCATTTAATATTGAAACAGTACCTACTTCAACAATATGTGATGTATATTTAGCCGATGGACTTTATGTTCCAAATGCTGCCGCACACGGTCCACTGATTGGTTTTGCAGCCGATGGATTTCCTATATACGGGGCTTATGGATATACCAATCCATTGGATGCTACAACTCCTATAAAAAGAATAACTCCTAGTTATCGATTAAGAAATATTTCGGCAAGAACTACTTTGCCAAATGGAACTGCTGCTGTAGGACCAACTTTAACAGAAATGGTTCAAATTCAAGGACCAGGACAACCTCAAATTCAAGCGGTATTGGGGGCTTATTTAGAAGATTTTGAATATGTTACTGGTTTGGGTGATTTAGATGAAAATAACGGAAGATTTTGTAAAACTCCAGAATATCCAAACGGTATTTATTGCTATTTTGCTACTATTGATGAAAATCACAAACCTGTATATCCGTATATTTTAGGAAAATATTATCATGGTGTAGTTCAAGCTTCTACTAAAGCAACTATAAATGAAACTGTAACAAAATATACTCCTGCCTTATCTGTTTCAAGCAACAATTTAGAACAAATTGGTTTGTCTTTATTTCCAAATCCTTCTAGCGATTTAGTAGTCGTTCAGTCTTACGCGCCAGTTGTTAGTGATTTAAAAATAGAGTTATTTGATATTAATGGGAAATTAATTTTAGCAGAAACTTTAATACAAGGAAGTACAATGTGTTATCTTAATATAGAAACCGTGTATTCTGGTATCTATTTTGTAAAAATATCAGATGATAATAAATCGATTACTAAAAAAGTTTTTGTAACACATTAAGATTGTTCTTTAAGTACAAAAAAATCTGTTTAATCTCGTTACAATCCTATCAAAAAACCTAACCTA
>CANEZU010000158.1 GCA_947444255.1 Flavobacteriaceae bacterium
AAATTCCCCCATCTCAATGTAATTAAATCACTTACTCTCATACCTTGACTAAAAATTTGAAACAAAAAGTAGTTTTTAGTATTATAAAGGGAGTCATTTTTATCTATTTTAGTATTAAAAATAGTTTCAATCTCAACCTTTGTCAATGGGTCTTTATTTACAGGTGTTTTCTTTTTATTTATTCTTAAAAATGGATCTATGTCAGTATCATAAACATAAAGTTTAATTCCTTTCTTAAATACATTCTTTGTTGTTTTTAAATATTTAATACAAGTATTTGTTGATAAATCTTTAGTACATTTTAAATAAGTTTCAAAATCTCTGATAAAAAAAGTTGTGAGTTCTGAAAACAATAAATCTTTTTTATCTAATGTTTTTAAAAAATTCATTAGATGAAAATAACTTGTCTTGTGAGATTTATAAGAACCTATTTCTCTCCTTGATTGATAGTATAATAATTGGTTTTCAAAAAATTTAATAAAAGAAACTTTTTCATTTGATTCCTTTTCAATTTCCTCTGTAGAGTTTTCAGGTACTTTACTATCTGTGAATTTTAATTCATCTATTTTATCTTTAATGAGATTAGTTAATCTTTCATATTCTTTATAATTACTTCTTACCTCTCCCTTCTTTTTATTCCAATAAATCTCTTTTAGTGATTCACTCAAAGTAAAATAAGTAGATTTTCTGTTTTCTGTTCTCCTAACTTGAATTACTCCAAAGTTGTCAGTTGAAAATTTCTTTTTCAAATAAGGTGTTTAAGTTATTTTAGTCATAATTTCTTTTTTAAAGATTAACTAAAACAAAGATAGTGTAAAACAAGTGTAAAACATATTTGTATTACACTTGTTTTTTATTTTTTCTATGTATTTGTTTTACAATGTTTTACATATTAAAAAAACAAGAATAGTATAACTGGAGGTACCACAAAAAAATTCCCTAACTGTCTTTATTTAAAGATGTTAGGGATTTTTTGTTTTGTCATTTGTACGATTAACCTGATACTACTTTTTTTTAAGCTATCTTTATTTTTAATCCTAATTAGAATTACATGAAGCGCTATTGGGATTCCTTAAATACCAACTTTTTTAAAAAGAGTATCAAAAGAATTATTTTTTTCTTTATTGGTGTTCTGGCATTGCTTTTTATTATTTCTAATGCTTTTGCTGTTTATTTTTATTACAATAAGGAGCAAATTGTGAATCAGATAAACAAAACCATTAGCGAAAAAATAAACGGCACAATCCATTTTAAGGATATTCATTATGAGTCCTTAAAGAATTTTCCAAATCTAAGTTTAAACTTCGAAAAGGTTGAAATTAAAGACAGCTTGTGGGCTATTCACGAGAGGACGCTCCTTAAAGCCGACAATATTCGAATTAGATTAGATCTAACGCATTTACTCTTCAATGAGATTGTTCTCGACAAAATTGAAGTTGATGGCGCAACCTTCCATTTATTCGTAGCCAAAAACGGCTATGACAACACACGAATTTTTAAATCCCAAGCAAAAGAGTCTTCCAGGAAAAATTTAATCGACATTTCAATTGATGAAATTGTTTTAAACCAAGTTCATTTCATTTCAGAAAACGAACAAAAAAATAAATTATTTGATTTTAGTGAAATTTCCTTAAAGAGTATAATTGAGCGCCAGCATAAGGATTGGCATACTTCTCTTTACCTAAAAACTAAGGCCAATAGAATGACTTTCAATACGGTTAATGGAAGTTTTATTAAAGACAAGACAGTAGAAGCAACGTTTGAAATTAACTATTTGAAACTGAAAAATAGTATTGGTGTCGAGACAAAGAAAATGAAAATCGGAAAAGATCTTTTTGATGTCAAGGGTCATTTTAGCTTAAATAAAGAGAAAGCACCCTTTGAGATCAAGATTCAAACTGAGATTTTATGGCGTGATGCTTATCGCTTGTTGACTGATAATATAAGCGCAAAACTGAATAAATTTGATTTACAAAAGCCTATAAAAGCCTATTGTAGAATTAAAGGCGATTTTAGTGCGGCGGGCGAGCCTGAAATACGAGTCAATACAATGGTCCGGAATAACGAACTCCGCATACCGGATGGAATTATTTTACACTGCAATTTTGAAGGCTCTTTTACAAATAATTTCAAAAATGGACTGGGTCTTAATGATAGGAATTCTGTAATTAGCATAAGGAATGGTTCTGGATCTTATAAAACGATTCCTTTTAAAATTCCTAGGGCAGCTATTGTTAATTTTGAAAATACAACAGCAAGTGGAAGCCTGAACTCTAATTTTGACATGATGCAATTGAATGAGATTATTAGTAAAGATTTCATGGATTTCTCAAAAGGTCATGCAAAAGTCAATTTAAAATTTAAAGCGAATATTGTAAATTTAGAATTTCAAAAGCCTCATTTTACAGGGAATGTATCCGTTAAAAACACTACTCTAAAATATGGTCCCCGAAATTTAACCTTTCAAAACACGGATCTAGAACTTGATTTTACAGAAAGTGCCTTGCTAATCAAAAAGCTCGAGTTTAAAGAGCGCTCTAATCGGGTTTTTATGGAAGGGAAAATCAATAATTTTCTCAACTTATATTACGACAATCCGGAAAAAATAGTGGTCAATTGGAGCATTTATGCTCCTTATTTTGATGTAAAACAATTGGTAGAATTGGTAGCAAATTCCGCCGAGAAAGTGACGAAAAAACCGAACAAAACAGATAATTTTTCCAACAAACTGAATTCAGTTGTTGATAAATCACAAATGGTTCTGAATCTGAAATCGGACAAAATGGTCTATGGCAAACTCTCTGCCACAAATGCTAAGATGACCGTGCTATTAATGGATAACAAATTAATTATAAAAAAAGGATGGGTAAAAAGCTCGGGTGGAATAATTTCTTTTGATGGACAGATTGGTCCTCAAAAGAAGACCTACCAATTTGAATCTAATGTCCGTATAAATCAAGTTGATATTGAACGTTTTTTGACATCATTTAATAATTTTGGAATACAGTCTTTTGCTCCTAACAATTTACAAGGTAAACTCACTGCTTCTGCCTCCGTCAAAGGAACCTTACTCTCAGGAGGAAAATTAGATCTAAATTCTCTTGTAGGAAAATCGCAATTTGATATTTCCAAAGGCGCTTTAATAGATTTTCAACCCATTCGAAAAATTGCGAAATTTGTTTTCCCTTTCAGAAATACAGATTCCATTGTTTTTAGCGAATTGTCGGCTGATCTAAAACTAAAAAGAGATCAGGTACATATTAAAGATTTAAAGGTGAGTTCAAATGTGTTGAACTTAGATGTAAACGGGATTTATTCTTTTAATGATGGAACAAATCTAGCAATGATTATTCCGCTTCGAAATCCGAAAAAGGATGAGAAAATCAAAGACAGCATAAAGAAAGAAGAACAGAGATACAAAGGAATAATTCTCTATTTATTGGCTATAGACGAAGAGGGTAAAATAAAAATCAAATGGGACAAGAATCACGATGAAAGACCCTGAAAAATAATACCAATAAAAAAGTGACTTGCCTCCTCTTATTTAAAAACCAATACTTACTCCTGTCCATCTCTCATTTTCTTCAAATTTAAGCTTAGCGCATTCTGTTGTTTTTTGGATTCCTTATCGCCATCTTTTTATACTAAAATCAACTTCATTACTGCATATATCCGACGGTAGAAAAAATAATAAATCCGAAACATTTAGATAACATAGCGCTCCTATTTTTGCTAAAACTTAGTATGAAAAAAAAGAGGGAAATTCCTTTAGTTGTCATAAGCGATGTGCACTTAGGGACTTATGGCTGCCAAGCCAAAGAACTATTAAATTACTTAAAATCCATTCAGCCTAAAGTACTTGTCTTGAATGGTGATATCATTGATGTATGGAGTTTTAGTAAAAATTACTTCCCTTCTTCACACATGAATGTCCTGAGACAAATCCTGAAAATGTCGAATCAAGGAACCCGAGTGGTTTATATCACCGGAAATCACGACGAGGTTTTTAGAAAATACTCGGATCTAATTCTAGGTAATATTGAATTGGCCGACAAGCTGATTTTAGATTTAGACGGAAAAAAAACCTGGATTTTTCACGGCGATGTATTTGATTCTTCAACCAAAGGATACGCTAAGTTTCTAGCTAAATTGGGAGGAAAAGGATATGATCTATTGATTTTAATCAACAGTTTTATCAATTGGTTTTTAGTTCTCGTTGGAAAAGAAAAAAGAAGTTATTCTAAGATGATCAAAGACAGCGTGAAAAAAGCGGTCTCCTTTGTCTCTAATTTCGAAACTACTGCCGCCGAAATTGCCATCCAAAAAAACTATGCTTATGTCGTTTGCGGTCACATCCACAAACCACAAATGAAAGAAGTAATCAATGAGCACGGGAAAGTAACCTATTTAAATAGTGGTGATTGGGTGGAGAACCTTACCGCCCTAGAATACAATAAAAAGAAATGGTCAATCTACCAATACAAAAAGTCAGACTACGCTAATCCTGATTTATTGGAAGAAGAAATTCATGATGACATCGTGAACAAAATACTGTCCGACTAATTTACCCGTACTGAAATAAATCAATTGCCCATAGAAAACAACAAAACTTTCAAGAAGATGAAAATATTTTATGCGATTCAAGCTACAGGAAATGGCCACATCAGCAGAGCTGTTCAATTGTATCCCTATTTACAGAAATTTGGTTCTGTCGACTTTTTCATGAGCGGAAATAACGCTAGCTTGAATGTCGATTTACCGGTAAAATATAAAAGCCAAGGTTGCAGCTTACATTATAGTAAATGTGGAGGTTTGAATTATTGGGAAATTGCCAAAAATGTTAAGCCGATTCAAATGTACAAAGACGCAAATTCGCTTCCCTTAAAAAAGTATGATGTAATCATCAACGATTTTGATTCGATAACCTCACTTGCTTGTAAATTACAGAAAGTAAATTCGGTTCAGTTTGGTCATCAAGCCAGTTTTATTTCCGAATTAGCTCCAAGACCCGAGAAAAAAAGCATTTTAGGAGAAACAATTTTCAAGCATTATGCTCCTTCACCTAAGCATATCGGTTTGCATTTCGAACCCTATGATTCTTTTATTTACCCCCCAATTATCAAGGAAGAAATCATCAAGGCAACAGCTACTAATTTGGGACACATTTCCGTTTACCTTCCCTCTTTTCAGAAACATTGTTTAGAAAAAGCGTTCAAAAAACTTCCCAACCAACACTTCCATTGGTTTCTGAACGACATTAAAACCAAGCATCGCATTGATAATATCACCTATTATCCGGTGGATCAAAAATATTTTAATGAAAGCCTGATTAGCTGTCATGGAATTATAACAGGCGGTGGATTTGAAACCCCTGCCGAAGCTTTATATCTGAAGAAAAAAGTACTTAGCATTCCAATTTTAAATCATTACGAGCAAGAATGCAATGCGGCTGCTTTAAAAAAAATGGGCGTGCCCGTGATCTTTGAAGTGGGTGATGATTTTGAAATTCAAATTGAAAAATGGTTAAACACTAACGCTCCTATACCAAACATAAAAGCGAATAATGTCCAAGAAACATTAGAACATTTGTTTGACACCTATCATGACATATAAGTCTT
>CANEZU010000159.1 GCA_947444255.1 Flavobacteriaceae bacterium
GCCATTTTTTGGGTTCTTCTTTGATTTGGATCAATTCTTTGAGCTCTAGAATTAGGCTGTTTTTGAATTCTTGTAAATCACTTTGAGTAATGGGGTTTTTACTGAACAGATTTTGATAATTGGCTTCCATAATGCTGTTTTTAAATTAGTTGGACAGCAAATGAACTTCAAAAGAAATTAAAAAACACCCAACTTGTGTGTAGCTTGGGTGTTTTTTGAAGATATATTAAACAAAAAGGGGTAATTTGTAGTATTAATCCTCAAATCTTTTTCTGAAATTAGCAATCAAAATACTCAAGTACTTTGCTTTGTTTTTCTTTTCTGATTTCATTTTGCTGTAAACGGAGTAAATGTCACCCAAATTGATATCAAAAACGATTTCAAAATGTTTGGAAATTTCTATGATATCTGCTTTTCCATTATTGAAAGCTTTTTGGATGTATAAGGCATAAATAAGTTCGATCAGACCGGACTTAGTATCTGTCCATCTTAGTGTGGGCAGATCTATTGGCAGCCTTATATCCAGCTTACTTTTATTGGATAATAAGACAATTTTATTTTCGATGTATTTTTGGTAGATTTCATTGCCAATTATAGCAGCTACTTTGTAGTCATGAGTAGTTGCAAAACGGTGGTCTAATTCAAAATAAAAATACTCCAGGTTGTAGTTAATGTCACTATTATTTCTTGTGAAAATTTTGTCATCAATGAAATCAGTGCCCTGTCGGTAGTAATTGTAAAACTCCATGTTTTCAGTAAAATAATTATGAAGCTTGTTTAACTCATTATCCAAGTATTCACGGATAATTCTTTTACTTCCCAGCGGTTTTCTTGACTCTAGATTTCTTACTTTCTTGAAGTAAATTAATTTGGAAGTGAATTTCGGTTTAATGGTTTTGAAAAATAAAATTTCATCTTCCATCGAGTCAAATCCTTTTTCTAAAATGTATGTCTTGATTTCAAATAAATATTTGGCTGTTGTTTCGATGGACTTTTCACACATTACGATTGGATTATCAAAATCAAATGCAATTATTTGTAACTCATATTCCAATACGGAGAGAACCTTGCGACTGAATGCTATCATGATTTATGATTTAGCCCGTTTTAATTATTTTTAAAACGGTATTCTAAATCTAGTATAATGCCACACAAAATACTCACAAAAAAGAATTATGTTTTTGGAAGCTGTTTTTCAGTATCGCCTTTTATGGCGAATTTATCCCGGAGCATTTTCATGTCTTCGCTGACTTTTTTGTCCAGGACTTTAGCGTAATGTTGGGTGGTTTTCAGGTTTTTATGGCCCAACATTTTACTTACACTTTCAATGGGTACGCCATTAGTGAGGGTTATGGTAGTGGCAAAAGTGTGGCGGGCGATGTGGAACGTTAGTTCTTTATTGATCTCACAAAGTGTGGCAATTTCTTTTAGATAGGCATTCATTTTTTGGTTGCTCAGAATGGGAAGTAGACGGTTCAAGTTTTCGCATTGTGGATGATCCTGGTAGCGATCAATGAGCATTTGTGTGATTGGAAGGATTGGGATTTTAGAAGCGGTTTCCGTTTTCTGACGGTGTGTAAAAATCCATTTCTCGCCGTCAATTCCGATACTAATATGGCTTTTAGTGAGGTTTTTAACATCGATATAGGCCAAGCCGGTGAAGCAGCTAAAAACGAAGATATCGCGAACTTGGGATAGTCTTTCGTTTCGGAAATCCTTTTTTGTGATAGCTTCTATTTCTTCTTCGGAAAGATAGATGCGTTCGACTTCTTTGACTTTGGCTTTATAATTGGCAAAGGGGTTCCGGTCGATCCAGTTGTTGGCCAGGCAGATTTTTATGATTTTGCTGAAGTTCTTGATGTATTTTACAGCGGTATTGTTGGCGCAATTGCGAACAGTACGCAGATAGAACTCGTAGTCGGTTATAAAGGCATGGTCTATTTTGTTAATTTCGATATCGGATATTTTGTATTTCCATTCCAAGAAATTTATAGTGTGTTTGAGGGAGGTATCGTAGCGCTCGAGTGTACCGGGGGCATATTCTTTGCCCAGCAATTCTTTGATTTTGTTGTTGTGATCCCGGAAGATCGGAATTATGGTTCTATGGCGTTCTTCGATACCAAGTAGTTTGTTCTTGAATATTTCGGTGGTTATCGCTATTTTTTGATGTAAGAGCTCCATTTGAGTGTCAATAATCTTGATTTTTAGGAAATCAAGATGGCTATTAAGTGAACGGGCTTCTTCTGAATTGCCTTTCATTTTGCCGGCTTCAGTAGACCATTTAGCAACATCTATAAAACGATTGGTACTGAGTTCAATTCTTTTGCCATTAATAGTAATACGGGTGTAAATAGGAACTGTACCGTTTACACTGGCTTTAGCCCTCTTAGCGTAAAAGAGAATGGAAACTTTAGTTTTCATAGCGATAACCTTTTAGTTAGTATTGAATTTAATTCTAAAAAGTGTACTGCACAAGATGTTCAGCCAATGAACAAGTAAATGAACATGTTGTAAGCCTTGTGAGTACGGGTCCTAAGCTAAAATTCGGTTACCCTAAACCTGGAGAATTTTGGGTACCCGATTTTATCCCTTTAGGATTACGCATTAATGAATGTTTTGGTGTTGTTATAAAAGAAAAAACCCTCTAAATCATACGATTTAGAGGGTTTTAGTTGAATTTGTATAGCTTATGGCAGAGAGGAAGGGATTCGAACCCTCGATATGTTGCCATATACACGCTTTCCAAGCGTGCGCCTTCAGCCACTCGGCCACCTCTCTATTTATTTTGAGATTGCAAAGAACACTAAAAAAAACCATTAAATAAAATTTAAAAAGGCTTTTTATGAAATTTCTCCTCTTATTGCGGTTTCGAAAATAGTTTTGAAAACATTAGGCGCTACATTTTGGCCTAAAAGATACATCAGCTTTGTAATTGCCGCCTCGGTAGTGGCGTCTTTACCGGAAATAACTCCTATTTTTTTCAAGCCAGTACTGGTTTCATATTGCCCCATATTGACACTTCCTCCTGAACATTGCGTCACATTAATCACGTGTAAACCTGCTTTAATTGCTTTTTTAAGCAAGGAAATAAACCATTCGTCTGTTGGGGCATTTCCGGAACCATAGGTCTCCAGAATAATCCCTTTTAGATTTGGAATATTTAATATTGCCGATAAAACAGTTTCGTTTATTCCGGGGAACATTTTTAAAATCACAACATTATGATCGAGTTCTTTATGAACCTGGAACTTTTTAGCATTTAATTTCGGTAAAAGCAATTCGGAATTTACTTTTAGGTGCACTCCTGATTCCGCCAATGGCGGATAATTTGGAGAGGTAAAGGCTCTGAAGTGTTCTGCATTTATTTTAGTAGTTCGGTTGCCTCGATATAATTTGTATTCAAAATAAAGGCAGACTTCTTTGATTACTGCTTTGTTTTTATGTTGCAAGGAAGCGATTTGAATGGCCGTAATCAAGTTTTCTTTGGCGTCGGTACGTAGATCACCTATAGGCAATTGGGAACCCGTAAAGATTACCGGTTTGGACAAATTTTCGAGCATAAAACTTAAGGCTGATGCCGAATAAGACATGGTATCGGAACCGTGTAAGACTACAAAACCGTCAAACTTGGAATAATTTTCTTCCAGAACTGTTGCAATCTGAACCCATTTTTCAGGATTCATGTTCGAAGAATCGATAGGTGTTTGAAAAGAAATGGTTTCAATCGTACAATCCAAAAGTTTTAATTCCGGGATTTTCTGCAATAACTTATTAAAATTAAACGCTTTTAAAGCACCGGTTTCAAAATCTTTCATCATACCAATAGTTCCCCCGGTATACAGGAGAAGAATATTGGCTTTATAAGTCATCTTGATATTTTAGTTTGTTTACTACTGGATTCGCATACATATTAAGAAAACCTTCTAGAGCTACCGGGTTATTTTCATCAATTCGGAGTTCTAGTCTTCTTTTAAAAAGTTCCTTTTCTGTTTCGGTATAAAAAGCAGTAAATTGATTTGTTTTGTATAAAATGTCGTAAGCAATATAATTTGTAGGCCAAAGTTTATAACTGGACAATATCGATTTGTCTATAACTTGGGCTAATGCCTGAATTTGTTTGTTTGTGTTTTCGTGCCCTTCGGCTATAACGTCCAATTCTTCGTTTATTACATCCCCAAGATGAATATGAATCCGTTTTTTCTGACCCATAATTCCACTTAAAAGCGTCACGAAATCCTCATTTTTCTCCTTGACATAAATTTCTTTATTGGCTTCGGCCAGGATTTGCGGCATTTTTAAAGCATCTGTCGGATCGTATTCGTAAGAAATGGAAACGGGAACGATTTTGAGTTTTTTGAAATAATTCATTAGCTCTGTTTCTTCACTACCCATGGCAAGCATTTTTAAAACTCCGGGATTTGTTGCGTCATTTCCGTTTTTAGTACGTCCTTCTCTTTGGGCAATCCAGATCGAACGATTTTCTCTCAATAACAATTGACCTATATATTGTGCTAAATTTTTTGAACTTTCAAGCATTTCCCTGGCAGGCAAACCTCTTTGCACCAAGAAATTCCTATTCATTTGTGACAATTTTAAAAGAAAGGATTTTTTAACTAAATTATCTCCTATGGCCGAAGCCGTCATTACCAAACCGTGTTCAAACAAGCACGCATTTAACAAGGAGGTATCCAATATAATGTCACGATGATTCGAAATGAACAAATAAGGAGTGTGCTTGTCTAGTTTTTCAAAACCGGAGGTAGACAATCCTTCGGAGGTTTTTTTTAATACCTGTTGTAGGGATTGATAAATAAAATTACATTGAAAATCCCTTATAGAATGGGTTCTGCTCAATTGTTCTTTCCAAACAGCGTCGTCTAGATCGGGGAACGTAAAATTCATCAACGCTTTCATCATCGGATGATTTATGGAAGACATTAGACCCTGATTTACTTCGGTATCATAAAAAGGTCGAATTTTATCAAACTTATGCATTTTTATATATTTTTATTTAGCTATTAACAAATGAACGAAAATTTATTTAAAATTAGCTTTTGATTTCTTTTAAATACTAAAAATCGCATTAGAATTCTCGGTGGTAGTATGTGCGATATGTTCTGGAGAAACAGCATATATTTCGGCTAATTTGTTGACAACCTCAAGGATATAGCTGCTTTCATTGCGTTTTCCACGAAAGGGAACAGGTGCCAAATAAGGCGAATCGGTTTCTAAAACTATATTTTTGAGATCAATCTGATTCAGGAATTGATCAATTTTTCCGTTTTTAAAAGTAATCACCCCACCTATTCCGAGTTTCATATTATAGGAAATAGCGGTTAGCGCCTGATCATAGGTGCCTGTAAAACAATGAAAGATACCAAATAAATCATCTGATTTTTCCTCTTCTAATAGTTCGAAAACCTCATTAAATGCTTCTCTACAATGGATAACTATTGGCAGTTTGTACTTTTTGGCCAATTGAATTTGTCTCTTAAAAGCGATTTGCTGTTCTTTAAGATGCGTTTTATCCCAAAATAAATCAATTCCAATTTCACCAATAGCATAAAATTTATGCAGCTCCAATTCCTGCTCCACATGCTCTAATTCTTCGAGATA
>CANEZU010000160.1 GCA_947444255.1 Flavobacteriaceae bacterium
GTAGATAAAGCCAATGTACTGGAAACTTCCCGTTTGTGGAGAGAGACCGTTCAGGCAATGGAAAAAGAATATCCTGAAGTTGAAGTGAGCTATGAGTTTGTAGATGCAGTTGCAATGCGTTTGGTACAATGGCCTAATTCCTATGATGTATTAATCACTGAAAACTTATTTGGGGACATCTTAACAGATGAAGCCTCGGTAATCTCTGGTTCTATGGGATTAATGCCATCGGCATCTGTTGGAGAACACACTTCATTATATGAACCAATTCATGGTTCTTACCCACAAGCAACAGGACTAAACATCGCAAATCCTTTGGCAACGGTTTTGTCAGCAGCTATGATGTTTGAGGATGCTTTTGGATTAAAAGAGGAAGCGGAAGCGATTAGAGCAGTAGTTAATAAATCCTTAGAACAAGGAATAGTTACTGAAGATTTGGCTGCTAAAGGAGCTAAAGCTTATAAAACAAGTGAAGTTGGAGATTGGTTAGTAAATAATATCTAATCCTTAAAACACTATAAAAACAAAAAGGGCGTCAATTAATTGACGCCCTTTCTTATGTTTTTAGAAAAAAATATTAATATCCTCCTCTGTTTCCACCACCGCGGTTTTCACCACCACGACTGTTTCCACCGTATCCACCACGATTGTCTCCACCGCGAGAATCTCCACCACGACTGTTGCTATTAAAACTTCTTCTTTCGCCTTCTGGTTTTGGTTCAGATTTATTTACAACAATAGCACGACCTTGAACAGTTGCACCATTTAATTCGTTAATTGCTTTTTGAGCTTCCTCATCATTAGGCATCTCAATAAAACCGAATCCTTTACTTCTTCCAGTAAATTTATCAGTAATAATTTTTACAGAGTCAACTGCACCATAAGCCTCGAAAGACTCTCTTAAATCTGCTTCCTCAATACTGAATGGAAGACTTCCAACAAAAATGTTCATATGTACTATTTTAAAATATTGAAACAAAGATAGACTAATTTTATTCTAAACTACTATGCCTTAGATTATTTATGATTTATTTAGATGGAAAGCGAACAAACAAAAGGGTTTCTAACAATTTGATTTATATATATTTAGGAATATATTTACAGATTATTATTTACCATTGAGTTAATAGGTTTCCGAAAACAGACTAGAAGACCTATAAATTAATCCTACAATACCTTTTTCTAAACCTAAATAAGAACTAGAAAATTTTAGGATTTAGAAGGAGAATAGTAGCCTAACAGGACAAAAAAACATTTCGAAGACCAAACAAGAACAGCGATTCTATAGTTGATTTTATTCTAATAATACGCTAGAAAAATCTAAAAAAGTAGCTGAATAAAACATAAAAAGCTGACAAAAGATTAAAATTCAAATAAAATTCAAGTAATAATATAGCAACATTAAAGTTACTTTAGAATAAATAATAGCGAATAAGACTTCAAACTAAAGCGAAAAGTTCTATTTATTTAGCCCAATTATGAGCCTAAATTTAAGCACTATTTAAATTAGTGTTTTCATACACTATCCATACACTATCCATACACTATCCATACACCATCTATACACCATCCCCAAAGTTGCTGTTTTTCATGACTCGTCCTAAAATAACTATACCCACGTTTGAATAAATCCTAGTTTAGCTAAACAAATATAAATAGTAGTCCTAAAGGTACTATACCGCTGTTTTTTCATAGTTAAATTTCTTATTATAATTCTTTTCCACTTTTCTTCAAGTTCTCTGATTTTAGATGGGCTTAATTCGGGCTTAGATAATCACAAATAGAATGGGGTCTTATTTCAATCTAAACTTTAATACTTCTTATTATTGGGTTTTTAGGTTGTACCAATCCTTAATTAGAATTGACCGATTTTTCAACATCTTCCGCGCCCTTTATCCAGGATACCCCAGACCCTTATAACTAGAACTTACTTGTGGGATACTTAGGAGATACTGACGGGTTGTGGTACCCTAGCGAATCCGATAAAAAAGTATTCACAGTTATGCAAACTAGCATTTCGCTTTAAAACCTTTGACCCTTTGACCCTTATAATCGTTTAACCTTTTTAACTAGCTTTCAATACTGCCAATGACAGAATGCTGTAGTGCTTGTTGCAAATGAGTGTCAATACCTGATATAGTTGACCACAAAAATCAACCTATATCAGACAAGTACAGAAAGGCTTTTTGGGATGATTTTATCTCCTTTTTATAATTTGAATTCAAATTTGAATTAGGATTAGTTTCTTGAGAAAAAAATTGTACATTTGCAGCCTTAATTAACAGAGGTCGAGAACCTCAAAATTTAATCCTACGATTATGTCAGTAAAAATTAGATTACAAAGACACGGTAAAAAAGGAAAACCTTTTTACTGGGTTGTAGCAGCAGATGCTCGCTCAAAAAGAGATGGTAAATACTTAGAGAAAATCGGTACTTACAATCCAAACACAAATCCTGCAACTATAGACTTGAATCTTGAAAGCGCAGTACAATGGTTGCACAATGGTGCACAACCTACTGATACCGCTAGAGCAATTCTTTCTTACACTGGAGCCTTATTGAAACATCACCTTGATGGCGGTATCCGTAAAGGAGCTTTAACTCAAGAACAAGCAGATGCTAAATTGGCACTTTGGTTAGAAACTAAAGCTGGTAAAATTGATTCTAAAAAATTAGGTTTAACTACAGCGCAAGCCGAAGTTAAAGCTAAAGCATTAAAAGCAGAACAAGATGTAAATGCAAAACGTTTGGCTGCAGCTGCAAAAGCAGAAGCGGACTTAATTGCTGCAAACACACCTGCTCCTGTTGAAGAAGAAGTAACTGAAGTTGAAGCATCAACTGAAGAAGAAGCTCCTGCAGCAGAAGAAAATAACGAAGAAACTCAAGCTTAATTCCACTAGCGATTCATGCACAAAGAAGATTGTTTCTACTTAGGTAAGATCGCGAAAAAATTTAGTTTCAAAGGGGAAGTCCTTGCCTATTTAGACACAGACGAACCAGAGTTATACGAAAACTTGGAATCAGTGTTTGTCGAATGCGACAAACACTTGGTTCCTTTTTTTATTGAAAGCAGTTCCCTACATAAAAACGATTTTCTCCGAATTCGTTTTGAAGACATGAACACCGAAGAAGAGGCTGATGCTATTATAGGCAATGCTATTTATCTTCCTTTAAAAATGTTACCTAAACTTAGTGGCAATAAATTCTATTTTCACGAGGTGATTGGTTTTGAAATTGAAGACAAGCGATTTGGATTTGTAGGTGAAATTGTTTCTATAAACGACAGCACAGCACAGCCCCTTTTTGAAGTCATGAATGGAGATACTGAACTTTTCATTCCAATGGTGGATCATTTTTTAGTAAAAATTGACCGGGAAAATAAAAAAGTCATGATGGATTTACCAGAAGGCCTTATTGAAATGTATCTTTAAAACAGCATTCCTTATTTCGTTCCAAGTTTACTATCGCTAAAAATCCGAAATTAGCTTTCCACAATCTTAAATCTTAAATTATCATGTTCACTTTCAAGCAATTTTCAGTAGAGCAAGATCGCTGCGCGATGAAAATCGGGACTGATGGTGTATTGTTAGGTGCCTGGACTCCTGTTGATCGAAATCCCAATACTGTTTTAGATATTGGTAGCGGAACCGGAATCATTGCATTGATGTTGGCACAACGAAGCAATGCGCTCCAAATAGAAGCTGTAGAAATTGACGAAGAAGCCTACGAACAGTCCGTTGATAATTTTGAAAACAGTCCCTGGAGCGAGCGCCTATTTTGTTTCCATGCTGCCTTAGATGAAATTACAGAAGATCCAGAAGATGAATATGATTTGATTGTCTCCAATCCTCCCTTTTATTCCGAAGATTACAAATCGGAAAATGAACAAAGAGCTTTAGCTCGTTTTCAAGACGCCCTGCCTTTTGAAGAATTGATAGAAGCTGCTGCTTTGTTGCTTTCGGAAAATGGAATTTTCGCTCTTATTATTCCTTATAAAGAAGAGGAAAGCTTCGTCGCTCTGGCCAAGGAATATGAATTGTATCCTTTAAAAATCACTCGTGTAAAAGGAGGTCCAAGTACCGAAATTAAGAGGAGTTTATTGGCTTTTAGCCGAGAGGAAACAGCAAACTATTCTATTGACGAATTGATTATTGAAACATCAAGACATATCTACACTACTGAATATATCGAATTGACAAAGGATTTTTATTTGAAGATGTAAATACTACCTTTTGTTCTGATTTCGTTTTTGTCTTTTATTGCACTCCTTATTTAGTAAATTTTCAATAAATTATAACAATCGTTAATCGTTTTGTTATAATTCTTTGTGTAAATTTGTGTACAAAAATTTCATTCCATGAGACCAGATCTATTTCAAGCTCCCGATTATTATAATTTAGACGATTTATTGACCGAAGAACATAAATTAGTTCGTGATGCTGCTCGGGAATGGGTAAAGCGTGAAGTATCTCCAATAATAGAGGATTTTGCACAGCGGGCGGAGTTTCCAAAGCAGATTATCAAAGGTTTGGCTGATATTGGTGCTTTTGGTCCTTATATACCCGAAGAATATGGAGGAGCTGGATTAGACCAAATTTCTTATGGCCTTATTATGCAAGAAATTGAGAGAGGTGATTCTGGTGTTCGGTCAACCGCTTCGGTTCAGTCTTCGCTTGTTATGTATCCTATTTGGAAATTTGGAACTGAAGAACAGCGCACGAAATATTTACCTAAACTGGCCTCTGGAGAATTCATGGGTTGCTTTGGCTTGACCGAACCCAACTATGGTTCTGATCCGTCAAGCATGATTAGCAATTATAAAGATATGGGCGACCATTATTTATTGAATGGTGCTAAGATGTGGATTTCGAATGCCCCATTTGCTGATATTGCTGTTGTATGGGCGAAAAACGAAGAAGGAAGAATTCACGGGTTGATTGTAGAGCGTGGCATGGCCGGATTTACAACTCCAGAAACGCATAATAAATGGTCCCTTCGTGCTTCGGCAACAGGTGAATTGATATTTGATAATGTGCGAATACCCAAGGAAAACTTATTGACAGGAAAATCAGGTTTGGGTGCGCCCATGCAATGTTTGGACTCGGCACGTTTTGGAATTGCCTGGGGCGCCATTGGTGCTGCTATGGATTGCTACGACACCGCTTTGCGTTATGCCAAAGAAAGAATCCAATTTGACAAACCCATTGCGGGAACTCAATTACAACAAAAGAAATTGGCCGAAATGATTACTGAAATCACCAAAGCACAATTACTTACTTGGCGTTTGGGTGTTTTGCGAAATGAAGGAAGAGCCACAACTGCTCAAATTTCGATGGCAAAAAGAAATAATGTAGACATGGCCATAACCATTGCACGAGAAGCCCGACAAATGCTTGGCGGCATGGGAATCACCGGAGAATATTCAATTATGCGTCATATGATGAATCTGGAAAGTGTGATTACCTATGAAGGCACGCACGATATTCACCTTCTAATAACCGGGATGGACATCACTGGAATTCCAGCCTTTAAATAATATTCAACAACTATTAAAGTATTGATAAATAGTATAGAAAAAGCTTTTTGAAAACAAGAA
>CANEZU010000161.1 GCA_947444255.1 Flavobacteriaceae bacterium
AATAAAATTAACCGCAGATGCGCAGATTATTTATAAAAGAAGTTGGCCACTGATGCACTGATTATTTAAAAAAAGAAATAAAATTAACCGCAGATGCGCAGATTATTTATAAAAGAAGTTGGCCACTGATGCACTGATTATTTAAAAATCTGTGATCCGAGCTGTTGCGGACTGGCGGAGCAATCTGTGGCTATAATTTCCTTACTATATCAGGTGCTTTGACTCGATGTAGTTTATTTTAGTGCTTTCAAGCTTTCCGAAGCTTTAAGAACCGCTTCTTTTAGCCCTTCTTTGTACAATATAATCTTGTCGAGCACACATTTGTCATGGGATCCAATGATTTGAGCGGCAAGAATCCCGGCATTTTTAGCGCCATCCAGCGCTACAGTAGCAACGGGAACGCCATTTGGCATTTGCAAGATGGACAGAACGCTGTCCCAGCCATCAATTGAATTGCTTGATTTTACAGGAACCCCAATTACGGGCAGGGGCGTCATTGAGGCGACCATTCCGGGTAAATGCGCTGCTCCGCCAGCACCAGCAATAATAACAGATATGCCGCGGGTATGTGCGTTTTTGCTAAAATCGAATAGTTTTTCGGGAGTTCGGTGGGCCGATACAATATCGACTTCGACTTCGATATCAAAACCTTCTAGAATTTCTATGGCATCTCGCATAACGGGCATGTCGGAAATACTTCCCATGATTACAGCTACTTTCATTGTTTTTTATTTAAGGTTAGGAATTCAAAGTCGCTTTTGGCAATTTCGGATCGGTACTAATTATTGTGTGCAAATAACTCTTATTGTATTTTTTACTTTTTCGGCTATGCTGTGGGCTGCTGCGAGATCTTGATTTACTATCGTCACATGGCCCATTTTGCGGAAAGGACGGGTTTGTTTTTTTCCGTAGATGTGCGGTGTTACACCATTCCAAGACAGAATTTCTGCCATGTTTTCATAGACTACATCACCGGTATAACCTTCTTCGCCTACTAAATTCACCATGATTCCGGCGAGTTTGCTATCGGTATTTCCCAGCGGTAAGTCCAGAATAGCGCGCAAGTGGTTTTCGAACTGTGAGGTATAGCTGGCTTCAATAGAATAATGACCCGAGTTGTGAGGGCGCGGTGCCACTTCATTAATCAGGATTTCATCGTCTTCAGTTTGAAACATTTCAACAGCCAAAAGGCCTACATGATTGAATTTTTCGGAAACGTCTAAGGCAATCGCTCTTGCTTTTGTAGCTAGTTCATCATCAATACGGGCGGGACAAATTACATATTCGACCTGATTGGCTTCGGGATGGAATTCCATTTCGACTACCGGATAGGTTCTAATTTCACCAGACGGATTGCGGCAAACGATTACGGCCAACTCATTTTTGAAAGGAATCATAGCTTCTCTGATGCATTCCACATTGGGAAGACCATCTAAGTCGGCACTTTTCCGGATCACTTTTACCCCATTTCCATCATAGCCAAATTCGGTACATTTCCAGATGAACGGCAATTCTATTTTGTTATTTTCGACCGCTATTTGTAAGGTCGCGGTATTTTCGAATCGGGTATAATCGGCTGTTGGAATCTGGTGTTCTTTGTAGAAGTCTTTCTGAATGCCTTTGTTTTGGATGCCTTTGAGAGTCTTTGAGGAAGGATATACTTTGATGCCTTCGGATTCTAATTTCTCTAAAGCTTCGATATTCACCAATTCTATTTCGAAGGTAAGAACGTCTACTAGTTTTCCGAAATTGTAAACAGCATCAAAATCCATCAAATCACCTTGGAAGAATTTATTGCAGGCGATTTTGCAGGGCGCCTCCTCACTTGGGTCCAAAACATAGGTTTGGATGTCAAATTTCCGAGTTTCGGAGAGGAGCATTTTGCCCAATTGGCCACCGCCAAGAATACCTAACTTAAAATCGGAAGAGAAATAATTCATTTGATCATTTGTTTGTGCAAAGATAAGTAAGAAATGATAATGGGCAAATTCTTTATTTACGGATTGATTTTTATCGGCGTATGATTATTTTTTTAGCAAAATTTGTTTTTTCTGTCTCCACTTTTAGGGTATAGAAGCCAGAGGAGAAGTTTTGTACATTTAGAATAAACTGATTGGAAGGTATTGGATTTTTATAGGAGCCCATCCATTTTCCATCCATTGAAAAAAGAGCGAGACTTATGATGTTATTGTCTTTTTGGGAATTAATAGTTATTATTTCGGATGCGGGATTTGGATAAATGCGGATCTCTAGAATTGGTTTGTACTCCTCAACGCTTAAAATAGAGTTGGAATAGCAGGAGGGAGGAATTTGGTATTGGGGTTTTATAAGATCCGAAATTTTATTTTCGGAATATCCGCTATTGGTTGTCCAATTGAAAAAAGTATGGTTGAGCGTTGGTGTGGAAGCACCAAGCCAATCTTGAATAATGGAACTGAAGACTCTTCTGTAATCGTGTTGCACGGTTTGGATTTGGTATTTATTGGCAAGCGTAGCTTCTGATAAATTGACATTTGTTCCGGATATTCCGGGATTAATAGCATTTCCAAAGGCAAACAGAGGAGCTATTTCACCATGATCGGTACCGAAGCTTGCATTTTCGCCTGCTTTTCTTCCGAATTCTGAAAAGGTAAGCGCGAGCAGGTCTTCCCCTAAATTTTGCATGTTTAAATCGGTAATAAAGGTTTTGATTCCCTCAGAAAGTTGGGACAGGACATTAGCATGAATTCCTAAATGGGGATCTGTAATTGAGGCTATCTGATTTTCGTGGGTATCAAATCCTCCAATTTTCACCAGATAGACTTTAGTTTGTAAACCTCCTGAAATAAATTTTGCGACTGTTTTTAGTTGGTTGGCAAAACTTGTTGCCGGATAGGTCACCGCATTTTTTCCCTTTGTGAATGCTGTAGAAATGGATTGCGCGTAGGAATTGGTAGCCTTATCATTTTCCGTAATGTATTTGATGAGGTCACCATATTCTGAATTTGGTAGTATTGAAGGTGGTGTTCCGCCCAAGCCGTTTATGACCGAATAAAAACCAGTTGGATCCTGACCGTTTATGTTTAGGGCCATATCGTGTTCGCTTTCGCCATGAAAGCCCAACGAATTATCACTGCTGCCCAGTTGCATGCCCAAGGGGTAATTGACTGTTAGGTAATTGGTGTAATAATTTTCAAGAAAACGACCGATCCATCCACTAGTTATGAAGTTATTTGCTGAGGTACCGTCTCCACCACTGAGCCATAAATCAGTAGATTTAAAATGGGATTTGTCTTGGGCGGGATATCCGACACCCTGAATAATGCGCAGGAATCCGTTATCGTATAAATCTTTGAAGCCCTTTAGAGCGGGATGAATTCCAACCTGATCGTTCAAGGCTAAGGTTGCATCCAGATTTATTATACCGTTAGCCGTCCCAACATTGTTTAGTTTTATTGTAGGACGCAGGGCAGCATAGCTGTCGTATTGGTTGAGCGGGATGATGGTGTTTAAGCCGTCGTTGGCCCCTGATAGTTGTATGAGCACTATTTTTTTAGTAGCCGAATCCGGGCAGCTTGTCATTCCTGCTGAATGGAACAAAGCAAATAGATCCATAGGTACTATAGACATTAGCGATGTTGTAGCTGTCAATTGAATAAAATTTCTTCTTTTCATGACTTTATTATTTAAAAAAGTTGGGATTCAGCTGCTCTAAGAATTTTAGTTAACAAGAGTTTTATTCGGGCTTCGATTACGGAACTATTATTGGAGCTTATGAAATTATTCCAGGCCGTGGTCCAATAGCTCGCATCCAGCCCTTGAAGCAGAAAAGAATTCATGAAATAATTGACTCGATCTGAGTCGGCTTCCTGTCCAAAAAGCAGATTGCATAATTCGGAAGTCAGGATATAGGGGTCGGTGGGATTAGAAATCAAATCTGAATTCCTTAGTAAATCGATACTATTGATTTTTGCCCCGATATTCGCATTCCCGCTAATTTTATTCAATCCTTCTATAAGTGATTCCCCTAGACGGTAGCGCGCAATGAGAGTAGAGGCAGAGATCCAGAGTTTATCATGATCGGGAGCTTGAAAGATGGCGGGATGACCTGCTACACTTTCTGGATTGAAGGGTGTCATGTTCGCGCTACTAAAAAAACTATTGTTTATAAAGCCACACCAAAATTGATAGTAAAAAGCGAGAGGATTTGTTGTAGGGTCCGGGATTACTAATTGCAGGCTAGAACTAATTTCGGATAGTTGCTGGAGTGGGGATTTAATTATTGCGCCTATGGTTTCGTCATTCGCGTTGCTATCGTCAAGATCATAAAAATGAAGGCTTTCAAATAATAATCGGATGGTTGTGGTCAATTCATAGTTGGCAGCATATAAGTTTTGAGCCAGTGGATGGATAATATCATTTTCAATTTCGGGAGTAATAGCACTTTTTACGAAATAGGTATATAGTTTTCGGCATATGTTTTTGGCGGTAGCCGGCTGATCAAAAACCATAGTGACGAAAGCTTCCAATTCGGTATCCATTAGTACAGCATTAGTAGCTGCGGGAATGCTCCGGCTATTAAATGCGGTGCTAAAGATTTTAGCGCTGGTTTGATGTTGCGAAAAAAGATTGTAGCCTTTGGGTATTTTAGTTTCGGCATCCAGCAGGCTGCGATCTTCCTGAGTTCTGAATCCAGTAAGCACTCTTGCGGCCTGGCTGATATCGGATTCGGTGTAATTGGTATAATTTCCCAAAGCGATTTGAGGACCTTTGCCGATGGTGAATAATTCTAAAAATTCGCGGGCATAGTTTTCATTAGGAGATGATTTACTATTGGAGCCGTTACTTAGATAGTTTAGCATGGCATTGCTTAGGGTGATTTTTTTAGCCAGGGTTTTATAATTTCCATTAGCATAAAAGAGCAGTAGGCGGATGTAGTCGTAAAAATCGGATGCTGTTCCGGAATTGGAACGTTGTACTGTAAAGCAGGTTGATAAAAAATGAGACATTTTGTATTTTAAGGTTTGGCTTTTTTGGGCATTGTACCACCACCATGCCGTAACCATGGTTGCCTTACGATCTTGATTGAGAAAGCTAGAAGGGAGGCTACTCGATTCGGTCCAAAAACCATCTGGTGCGGCCTCTGGTGTTGGGTCGTAAGGTAGATTTAAGGTGGGGCTGTCGGGTGCCAATAGGATATCCAAAGCCTGAGCCGGGGTTAGAGCTGCGAATTGATCAATCGTTTTTTTTGAAAAGTCATAGGTTGTTCTTCGCAAAAGGTGTTTAGCATTTTTTAAGCCTAGGACATTTAGATTAGGTAATACGTTTGCCATAGTATAATTATTTGAGAAGGAGGGAATTAAAGATACGATAAAGATTGAGTTTTAGTCTTTTTTTTATCAAAAAATAAATCGTAACTAATTGATTACAAATAGATTGAATTTTAATTACTGCTGTAAGTTTAGTATTTCAGATGTGCTTTTTTTAGCGTCTTTCTTCAAAAAGGGTGTTGTGGTTTTTCTTATGATTTTTTTTTAGGAGGTCCTAAATGTCCTCACTTGAACTCAAAAAATAGTATATTTCCGAAAGAATTCAGAGAGCTA
>CANEZU010000162.1 GCA_947444255.1 Flavobacteriaceae bacterium
ATACCTTAATTTTAAAAAATGAAACTTACTTTTTCTTTGGATGAAATTAATTCGGTAGCCAAACGAATATTAGCCGAAAACCCCCGAAAAATAATCTTATTTCACGGGGCTATGGGAGTTGGAAAAACGACTTTTATCAAAGCTCTGGCTAAATCATTGGGAGTGGAAGAAGCGACTAGTAGTCCCAGCTTTTCTTTAGTAAATGAATACCATAGTGTGGAGGATGAAATCATTTATCACTTTGATTTTTATCGCTTAAAAACAGAAACAGAAGCTTTGGATATGGGCGTAGATGACTATTTATATTCTGGAAACTGGTGTTTTATAGAATGGGCCGAAAAGATACCGAGCTTAATTCCGGAGGACCATTCAGTTATAAAATTAGAAATGATTTCCGAAACCAAACGGAGCATCGAATTAAGATAAAAAAAATCATGATATCCGAAAACACTTTAACTATCATCCCTTTTTCTTCTGAAAATAAGGAAGCTATAAAAACATTAAACTTTGCGTGGCTGAACAAACACTTCCGGATCGAAGCTAAAGACGAACTCGTTTTATCTAATCCTCAAGGAGAAATTATAGATAAGGGCGGGTTTGTATTTTATGCTAAATATCAGGGTGAAATAGTAGGAACTGTCTCTTTATTGCGAATTGATGATTCCAATTATGAATTGAGCAAGATGGCTGTAAAAGAGGGTTTCCAAGGATTGGGAATAGGACAAAAACTATTGGAACACTGCTTTTTGACCGCTAAAGAAAATAACATTCCGACACTTATTTTATATTCGAATCGAATCCTTTTAAGGGCTATTTATTTGTATGAAAAATTTGGTTTTCGAGAAGTCGCTCTTGAAAGCGGAATCTACGAAAGGGCCGATATTAAAATGGAAAAAAATATAAGCTGATTTTGATAAACCATTTTTAATGCATTTCTTAGCTCTCTAATTTCACATTGCAAAACTTTTTACGTAAATTGTATCTCTAATTTTATAAATCCAATGTCAGTCAGTCCGTTTACAAAACAGCAGTTATTACCTCAAGAGGAAAAACTTGAAATAGCAAGACGAAAAAGCGAGCTTTTCATTGGTATGCCAAAGGAAACGAGCTATCAGGAGCGTCGAATTTGCCTGACGCCTGATGCTGTAAACTCTTTAACTTCTAATGGACATCGGGTGATGATTGAATCAGGAGCTGGATTAAGTTCGAGTTATACCGATAAAGAATACAGTGATGCAGGAGCCGAAATCACTCAGGATACCAAAAAAGTATTTGGCTGTCCTATCGTACTAAAAGTAGAGCCCCTTACACTCACTGAAATCGAAATGATTAATCAGCAGGCAACGGTGATATCAGCGATTCAATTAAAGACCCGAAAGGCCGAATACTTTGCTGCGCTAACGAAGAAAAAAGTGACTGCCTTGGCTTTTGAATATTTAAAAGATGAAGACGGAACCTATCCGGCTGTAAAATCATTGAGTGAAATAGCAGGAATAGCCTCTATATTAATTGCTTCCGAATTAATGATTAACAATCAATTTGGCAAAGGACTTTTGTTTGGAAATATCACCGGAGTTCCACCTACGGATGTAGTGATTTTAGGAGCTGGCACCGTTGGAGAATTTGCTGCCAGAACCGCTTTGGGTTTGGGCGCCAGCGTCAAAGTTTTTGATAATTCGATTACAAAATTAAGGCGATTACAAAATAATTTAAACCAGCGTATTTTTACTTCTACCATCCAACCCAAAGCCCTATTAAAAGCATTGAGAAGGTGTGATGTAGCTATTGGCGCCATGAGAGGTGTAGATCGCTGTCCTGTTGTTGTGACTGAAAGCATGGTCGAACACATGAAAAAAGCGGCTGTCATTGTAGATGTGAGCATCGATACTGGGGGTTGTTTTGAAACCTCGGAAGTGACAACCCATGAAAAACCTACCTTTATTAAAAACGATGTGATTCATTATTGCGTACCGAATATCCCATCGCGCTATTCAAAAACGGCTTCGCTATCTATCAGTAATATCCTGACGCCCTATCTCTTGCAAATTGCCGAAGATGGAGGTTTAGAAAGTGCCATCCGCTGCAACAAAGGACTTAAAAACGGTGTTTATTTATACCATGGCATCCTCACCAACAAAGCAATTGGAGATTGGTTTGATCTTCCGGATAGTGATATCAATTTAATTGTGTTTTAAAAGAAGTTTGACTTAACTTTGCAGAAAAATATAAAATGACTTTTAAATATCGTTTTGCTTATTATTTAGTTGGTTTTACCATTGGAATTTTCTTTGTAGCTCTTGTTTTTAGTGGAAAAGACACCCGTTGTAATTATTTCCCGAATGCGCGAGTTTTGAATGACATGCGAAATAAACCATTTCAATATTCGGACAAAGCCAAAGTAATACTTGCTGAAGGATGGATAGACCCTACTGATATTAAAACCACCCTTACTTATGGCGATGTCGATTTTGACAAAAGCAACAAGAAATTTGGCAATGGCAAACTGTATATAATAGAAGGCAAAACGGTACGCAATCAACCTATCCTACTTGAAGTAGTTAATTATGCTGACAAGGCGATTTTAAAAGATATTATAAAGCAAGAAACTAATTAATAGAGAAGACAAATACAACTAACTCCACTGGAAACAGCGGAGTTTTTTTTGTTTGAAATTAGAAAAGAAAATACTCTTTTTTAGTAGTACATTTGTCTGATAATTCGAATAAAAAATGGCACGATTTAAAGAAAACGATTTACCCAAATCAAAAATTACTGCAAGTTCCTTAAGCAAAGCTTCCCTGATATTTCAATATGCCGGAAATCACCGTTGGAAATTTTATATCGGCTTAATTTTCCTTTTATTGACTGGAGCAACGGCCTTGGCTTTCCCAAAACTAATGGGAATGCTTATCGATTGTGTGAAAAACAAAGACAATACACAGGCCAATACCATTGCCTTGGGCTTAGTTGTAATCTTATTTTTACAATCTATATTTTCTTTTTTCCGATTGTCTCTATTTGTGAATTTTACCGAAAACACCCTGGCCAATATTCGATTGGCTTTGTACAGTAATCTGGTTAAACTTCCGATGTCTTTTTTCTCTCAAAAACGGGTTGGGGAATTAAACAGCCGGATTAGTTCTGACATTACGCAAATCCAGGATACACTAACTTCTACCATTGCGGAGTTCTTGCGCCAATTTATATTAATCATAGGTGGCGTTATACTATTGGCCAGCGAAAGTATCAAATTGACTTTATTGATGTTATCGGTAGTGCCACTAGTTGCTATTGCGGCAGTGATTTTTGGACGATTTATACGTCGTTATTCTAAAAATGTGCAGGATAAAGTAGCCGAAAGCCAGGTTATCGTTGAAGAAACCTTACAAGGCATCAGTATCGTGAAGGCTTTTGCCAATGAATGGTATGAGATTGCCCGTTACAATGGTAAGATTTCAGAGGTGGTGAAAATCGCCATCAAAGGAGGAAAATACCGCGGTTATTTTGCTTCTTTTATTATATTCTGCTTGTTTGGAGCAATCGTTGCTGTAGTTTGGTTTGGTGTTCGATTGAGTATAAGCGGCGAAATGAGTGTGGGACAATTAATCTCCTTTGTCTTGTATTCTACTTTTGTAGGAGCCTCTTTTGGAGGAATCGCCGAATTGTATTCCCAAATACAAAAAGCCATTGGTGCTACCGAAAGAGTTTTTGAACTCTTAGAAGAAACCCCTGAAAAAATCAATTCGCAACAAAATTCGGCTGCTTCCAATAAAATACAAGGAAATGTAAGTTTCAAGAATGTAGCTTTTAGTTATCCTAGCCGTAAAGAGATTAAGGTTTTAAAAGACGTCAGTTTCACCGCCAACTTTGGGCAGAAAATAGCCATTGTAGGCCCTAGTGGTGTTGGAAAATCGACAATTGCTTCCTTATTATTGCGCTTTTACGATATTGAAGGCGGCGAAATATTAATTGACGGGAAAAGCATCTACGATTTCGATTTGGAAACTCTGAGAGGAAATATGAGTATTGTTCCGCAGGATGTGATTTTGTTTGGAGGAACGATCCGTGAAAACATCGCTTATGGTAAACCGGATGCCAGTGAGGAAGAAATTATTTTGGCTTCGCAACAAGCCAATGCTTTTAGCTTCATCAATGGATTCCCAGAAAAAATGGAAACGATTGTAGGAGAACGTGGTATTCAATTATCGGGAGGGCAAAGACAACGCATCGCTATAGCGAGAGCCTTGTTGAAAAATCCTAGTATTTTAATTCTCGACGAAGCAACTTCATCCTTGGACAGTGAAAGCGAAAAGCTAGTTCAGGAAGCTTTAGAAATATTAATGCAAGGTAGAACCAGCATCATTATTGCGCACCGACTTTCTACTATTAGAAGCGCCGATCAAATATTAGTGCTTGACAAAGGGCAAATCACCGAGCAGGGAACCCATAAAGAGCTTATCACTCTGGAAAATGGAATCTATAAAAACCTCAGTAATTTGCAATTTAGCAATTCCTAAAAACGAAAAACGCCAATAGTACTATTGGCGTTTTTTTGTATGAATTAAGCGGAAACTCGCTTCTGTAAATTAGAACTATTATTTTCCTTTTCTTCTTTTGCGCTCCGCCTTAATCATGGCTAGTTCTCTACTAGTTTGGCCGGCTACCGAAGTATTCTCTTCAGCCCGACGAATTAGATAAGGCATTACATCCCGAACCGGTCCAAAAGGCAGGTATTTAGCATCGTTATAACCATTAGCCGCAAGATTATAACTGATGTTATCACTCATGCCATACAATTGACCAAACCAAACTCGGTAATCCTTTTTTGCAATACTCTTTTCTTGCATAAGCTCCATCAATTTATAAGAACTTAATTCGTTGTGAGTCCCAGCAAATACAGCCATTTTATCTAAGTGTTCCAGCATATATTGCACGGCTGCATCATAATTATGATCTGTGGCTTCCTTTGAATCGCAAATCGGAGAAGGATAAGCCATTTCTTCGGCACGTGTATTTTCCTTTTCCATATAGGCACCGCGAACCAATTTCATTCCGATAAAAAAACCTTCTTTCGTGGCTTTCTCCTCTAGCTTTTTCAAGTAATCCAAGCGATCCCAGCGGTACATTTGGAGGGTATTAAAAACAATCGGTTTTTGAGTATTGTATTTTTGCATCATTTTGGTGACCAAATCATCGGCCGCATCTTGCATCCAGCTTTCCTCGGCATCAATTAAAAGAGCGACGTCTTTGTCATGTGCTTGTTGGCAAACCAAATCAAAACGAGCAATCACTTTATCCCATTCGGCTTGTTCCAAATCAGTAAAAGCTTGCTTGGCTCCTATTTTCTCATATAATTCAAATCTTCCAAAGCCCGTAGGTTTAAAAACTGCAAAAGGAATGGCCTCGCGTTCTTTAGCAAATTCAATAGTTTTGAGAGTCATTTCCAATGCAGCGTCAAACTGCTCTTCCTCCTCTTTGCCTTCGACAGAATAATCTAAAACCGAAGAAACCCCTTTGGTAAACATTTTATCTACTACGCTAAGGCAGTCTACTTCATTCACTCCTCC
>CANEZU010000163.1 GCA_947444255.1 Flavobacteriaceae bacterium
ATGAAATAATTCTAATGAATAAATCCCTTTTTCGACTTCGACTAATGGAAAATCAAAACAGAGGGTCTCTGCTATGATTTGGCGTAGTTCTTCTTTTGGGATCTCGTCACCCACAAATTGGCTGATGACCTGAAAGGCGACTTCTTCGGGACTTTGTTGCTCTATAGTCTCATAAAAATTGGCCTCTAAAGGGCTAATAGTATCTGGAAAATACAAACCTTTATCGGGTGCTAATCCTTGGATGACCGCTTCTTTAAAAGAAACTTTGGGAGCATTATGGTTTAAGCTGTAATATTTCATTTTCGGTTTTTTAATCAGGATTCCGATTAGGGCTTGCCTATCGAATGCCGTTTCTAAAGGATTCTAATTCCTTCCGCATTTATTTTAGAGACGTGGATTTCGTATTCTAGATCTGTTTTTGCATAGATTTCACTCATGGCATTGGCGACTTTTTGAGCCGTTTCTAAGCCTTCGCTAAGCGCAAAAATAGATGGACCTGAACCGGAGATACCCGATCCTAGGGCGCCATTTTCAAGGGCCGATTTTTTAACCAAATCAAATTGGGGTATGAATTTTCCTCTCAGGGGTTCTACGATTTCATCATGAAGCGAGCGGCCGATCAATTTGTAATTGCTGCTACACAAACCGGCGATTAGGCCACCAAGATTTCCCCATTGCACGATGGCGCTTTTCAGGCTGATCATGGGCTGTAAAACGGCTCTCATTTCGGAAGTTTTCAATTCTATTTGGGGATGCACTACCGTAGCATACAATTCGGTTGGACTTTTAATCTCAATAACATCCAAAGGATTGTAGCCTCTAACTAAAGTAAAACCACCCAGAAGGGCAGGAGCCACATTATCGGCATGCTCACTACCACTGGCTAGGGCTTCGCCTTTCATGGCATATTCTACCAATTGGTTTCTTGTAAAAGGGCGGCCTACTAATTCATTGATTCCAAAAACAGCACCAGCGGCACTTGCGGCGGAGCTTCCGATACCACTACCGGCTTTTATATTTTTGTAGATTTCGATATCAAAACCAAAATCGGTATCGATAGCATTCAGAATAGCTAAAGCGGCAACGCCAGCTACATTCTTCTCGGTTTCCAGCGGTAAATCGGCACCGACAATTTTAGTAATTCTAATTCCTTTTTGGTCGGATTTTCGGATAATCATTTCGTCGCCAATATCATCAAGGCAGAGCCCTAATACATCAAAACCACAGGATAGATTTGCGATAGTTGCGGGACAAAATATTTTTATTTCGGTCATCAGTTTGTTGTTTTTTTAACACTTCATGAATTGTATTTCTCGGATACCTGGGCACAAAGATGCAAAGTTTTCTTATTTATTACAAATTAGATATTTCCTATTCGGATTACATCGGCAAAAATACCCGAGGCGGTAACTGCTGCACCAGCTCCAGCCCCTTTTATCAGCAGTGGCTGATCGACATAGCGGTCTGTAAAAAACAAAACGATATTGTCTTTTCCTTCTAAATTATAGAAAGGGTGGTCTTTGGGGATGAATTGCAAGCCGACACTGGCTTTGCCCTTTTCGAATTGGGCTACATATTTAAGACGGCAGTCTTTGCTTTGGGCTTCGGCATAAAGAGCATTAAAATGGGCTTCGTGTTTTTTTAGCGATACAAAAAAGTCATCTACTGATTCGGTAGCCAAACATTCAGCAGGGAGAAAAGATTCGTTGGCAATATCGCCAATTTCCATTTTGTAAGCACTCTCTCTGATGAGGATCAGAATTTTGCGAGCCACATCAACACCACTTAAATCGATTTTCGGATCAGGTTCTGTAAATCCCTGTACTCCAGCTTCTTTTACCACATCATAAAAAGAGTGGTTCTCGTCGAAGTTATTGAAAATAAAGTTCAGACTCCCGGATAAAACAGCTTGTATTTTGTGGACTTTATCGCCTGAAGCAATGAGGTGTTTCAAGGTATCGATGATCGGCAAACCAGCTCCTACATTCGTTTCGAATAAGAAGGGCGCATTGAATTTTCGAGACAGTTGTTTCAGATTGTTATAATTTTCGTAGGCCGAAGAACAGGCAATTTTGTTGCAAGTCACCACGGCGATATTTTCTTTTAGGAACTGATCGTAAGTTTGGGACACACTCTCATTGGCGGTGATGTCAACAAAAATGCTATTCCGCAAATTGAGTTCTTTTACTTTGGCGATGAAACTTTCTTTATTTGCTATATCACCATGATCCAGTGGGGTTTTCCAGTCTTTCAGTGGAATCCCTTCTTCATCGAAGAGCATCTTTCTCGAATTGGACAGGCCAATGATGCGGACGTTTATTTTTAAATTGTCTTTCAGGAATTTCTTCTGCTGGTGGATTTGGTCGATGAATTTCTCCCCTACATTTCCAACGCCCATTACGAACAAATTCAGTTGTTTCATATTGTCTTCAAAGAAGCGCTCGTGAAGGGTATTCAGTGCTTTTTTGACATCGCGTTCGTTGATGACTACCGAGATATTCCGTTCTGAAGCCCCTTGAGCAATAGCGCGGATATTGACATTATTCTTACCTAAAGTACTGAACATTTTACCGCTAATACCCTGGTGGTTTTTCATGCTTTCGCCTACTAAGGCTACGATACAGAGGTTTTTTTCCAAGACACAGGGATCGATTTTATTTTGTATAATCTCCGATTCGAAGGCTTTGTCAATAGCGGTTTGCGCGGCATCGGCATCGGAATTCAAAACGCCAATACAAATAGAATGTTCAGAGGAAGCCTGAGTGATAAAAACAACGTTGATATTTTTATGGGACAGCACCTCGAAGAGTCTTTTAGATGAACCGCTAACACCAATCATTCCGGGGCCTTCCAGAGTCAGCAAGGCTATTTTGTCGATATGAGAAATCCCTTTAATTGGGTTTTCAGTATCGAGGGCGCTAGACGAAATGTAGGTGCCTTCTTCTTCGGGAAGAAACGTATTTTTGATCAGAATGGGAATATTCTTTTTCAAAACCGGCTGAATTGTGGGTGGATAGAGCACTTTGGCACCAAAATGTGACAATTCCATAGCTTCCTGATAGGAGATGGTTTTGATGGGTTGGGCCTGTTTTACAATTTTTGGGTTGGCGGTATACATACCGCTAACATCCGTCCAGATTTCCAATTGCTCTGCGGCTAGAGCAGCGGCAATAATAGCGGCAGTATAATCAGAACCGCCGCGGCCCAAAGTTGTTTGAAAACCCTCGGTTGAAGAAGCGATGAAACCCGGCATAACGGTTACTTGCGCTGTATTGCTAGCAAAATAATCAGCAATTAAAACATTGGATATTTCGAAGTTCACCGCCGCTTTTGCAAACTGGCTGTTGGTTTTTATAAGTTCGCGACTGTCTTTGTAAGTCGAATTTGGCAGCTGAAGACTTAGGGCTTTAGCGATTATCTGTGAGGACCATAATTCGCCATAGCTGAGAATAGTATCGGCTGTTTTTGGAGATAATTCCCCAAGCAGAAAGCAACCTTCTAAGAGCGTGTTCAGGTGTGCTATGGAGCCATTAATAGATGCCAGCAGTTCGGTTTGCTCCGATTGTGGAATCAATTCGTCTATGGCTTCTAAGTGTTTCCCCCGAATTTGTGTCAGTATTTCTTTATAATTCAGATCCTTAGCAGCGGCAGTTGTTGCTGCGAGGATTAGCAGATCTGTGAGTCCGCTAAAAGCAGAAACTACCAGCACCAATTTGTCTGTCGTGGCTGTTTTAGTTACAATATCCAGTACTCGTTTTATATTGCTTGCATTGGCTACTGAAGTTCCGCCGAATTTTAAAATTTTCATTATGGATAATTTAATTACTGTTTTGAGAAAGTGTTTTGGAATAATGTTTTAGCGCTCCAAAAAATGGAAGGCGGTAAAAAGCACACTATGATAGTTAGGCCCCGAAAGGGGTGAGTATCGTTTTGGTGCAGCTGTTTTTAGCAGCAGTATTTTGCAGTATTGACGGTAAATTGAGGGTGTAAATGTTAAAAAGCATGCTGGTTTTATTAATTTTCCAAATATAAAGGATTTCGTTTATTATATGTAAATTAACGAATACTTTTACGAATATTTTAGGCAGAAATGTAATTCCTGCTGTTTTATTAGCGTTTAATGAATATATAGGGACTAATAATTAATTATGTTTAAAAAGGAAACATAATAATAGCCCAAAACCTTGCTTTTGAACAAAGGTTTACGGAATTTTGAGCACACAATAAATAAAAAAATGGACAATTTTCATTATATAAGTAGTAAGCTGTTAACCTTGGAGCAAGTCGAGGAAATTCGCTCACAACATTTGCCTTTGGCCTTATCAGAAGAAGCAAAAATCAATATCCAAAAATGCCGGGACTATTTAGATTCCAAAATTGCTTCGACAGAGAAGCCTATTTACGGGATCAATACAGGCTTTGGATCCTTGTGTAAAGTCAGGATATCGGAAGAGAATTTGTCACAGTTGCAGGAAAATCTAGTAAAATCGCATGCTTGCGGAACAGGCGATTTGGTGCCCGCAGCTATTGTAAAATTAATGCTTTTGCTCAAAATACAGTCTTTGAGTTATGGTCATTCGGGGGTACAATTGCAGACTGTTGAACGCCTAATTGATTTTTATAATCATGACATTATACCGGTACTTTATAGCTTAGGTTCTCTGGGTGCTTCGGGTGATTTAGCGCCTTTAGCTCATTTGGCTTTGCCTTTAATAGGTGAGGGCGAAGTTTATTTTGAAGGAGAGCGCGTTTGGACTAAGGAAGTCTTAGTCCGTTTTGGTTGGGAACCCATCGTATTGCAGTCTAAAGAAGGATTGGCTTTATTAAACGGCACCCAATTTATGAGTGCTTATGGGGTTCATATTTTGATAAAAGCCATCAAATACTCCTATTTGGCCGATTTAATAGCAAGCATTTCGCTGGAAGCCTTTGACGGACTCCAAGAGCCTTTTCATGAGTTGATTCACTATATCCGTCCGCACAAAGGGCAGATTGTGACCGCCAATCGGGTCAATGAATTCCTGGAGGGCAGTGAGATTATTGCTCAGCCCAAATTGCATGTTCAGGATCCCTATTCTTTCCGTTGTATTCCGCAGGTTCATGGGGCTACCAAAGACGTGATTGATTATGTACGGAAAGTATTTAAGACCGAAGTCAATTCGGTTACCGATAATCCCAATATTTTTATTGAAAGCGACCAAATTTTGTCTGGTGGCAACTTCCATGGGCAGCCTTTGGCGCTATCCTTGGATTTTATGGCAATAGCCTTGGCGGAATTGGGCAGTATATCGGAAAGGCGAACCTATCAATTGGTTTCGGGTTTGCGCAATCTCCCTGCTTTTTTAGTAGACAATCCGGGATTGAACTCGGGTTTCATGATTCCGCAATACACGGCGGCCAGTATTGTCAGTCAGAACAAGCAATTGGCTACGCCAGCCAGTGTTGACAGTATAGTTTCTAGTAACGGACAGGAAGATCATGTGAGTATGGGTGCTAATGCAGCTACCAAAGCCTTGCG
>CANEZU010000164.1 GCA_947444255.1 Flavobacteriaceae bacterium
ACAAGCATAAAGTAGTTTTGTTTCATGTTATTGATCAGAAAACTGAGTTGAATTTTGATTTTGATAACCAACCAAGGAAGTTTATTGATGTAGAAACGGGAGATGAGGTTTTAATTTTTGCTGATTCTATAAAGGAAAAGTATGAAAAACAAGTAGAAATCTATTTTAAGAAGCTCGCTTTGACCTGTGCTAAAAACAAAATAAAGTACGTTCCGGTAAGTATTGGCAGTAGTTTTGAAAAAATAATTAATACTTACCTGATTGAAAAACAAACCTTTGAATAAGAAGGGCAAAATTAATAAAATATTTTTCACAGAAACGCTTGTGAATCTAAAAATCTATGGTATATTTGCAACCGCAATTAAGCAGAGGTTTGGTAGTTCAGTTGGTTAGAATACATGCCTGTCACGCATGGGGTCGCGGGTTCGAGTCCCGTCCAGACCGCTAAAATTGGTAAAAAGGTTTTCAGAAATGGAAACCTTTTTTTGCCTAATAAAGTTTTTAAGATAGTTGTGTTGTTTTTGCCCAGCAATGGGCAGGTTTAGTAGTTAGACCAATGAAAAGCTTTCCAATGCTTCTGGATTTATTCAGGATCTACGGATAGCTTTTTTGATTTTAAGTTGATTTCTAAATGAATTAATTAAGGCTCTAATCATCAAAAAAGATTAGAAGACGATCCATAAATTTATTTTTAGTATTTTTGAAAATTAAAATAGTACTTTTAGATAAATTTGAAACCAGTATTCGTTTCTATTGAATATGAAAAAATTAATTTTTATTTTATTCTTCATGCCATTTCTATTATACTCTTGCCAGTATTTTGAAAAGGAAGTTCCGTCTAAAGAGGAACTTCTGAAAAAAGAATTAAAGGCTATCAATTGGAAAGAAGTAGATGAATTTCCATCTTTTAAAAACTGTGATTCTATTTCGGATAAAATCCAAAACCAACATTGTTTTTTTGAGTATTTAACACAATTAATTCAAGAAAAACTGATCACGGATACCCTGACTGTTCTATATCCAAAGCTGGACACTATAAATGTTAAAGTTACCGTATTCCAAAATGCTAGTATAAAATTTGAACCACAGTTTCCAAATGATTCGGTTGTCTATAACCGAATTAAAATTGACAGTATCCTTCAAGCGCGATTGGTAGGTTTTCCAAAAATAAATCCAGCCATTAAAAGAGGGATTCCTGTTAAAACACAATTTATACTTCCGGTAATTTTAAAAGTAGAATAAAATTAATTGTTGCTAAATTATATTCTACCTATCTAAAGGTTCTTCCCTTCCATTCATATTTTACAAAAAAGGAACAAAGAGCCACACTCACACTAAAAAACGGATAGAATAAACTAGACAAAATTAGAAATCGCATTCTTTTTTTTGTAAAAAAATGCATTGTCTTTTGAAGTAAAATGGTGTCAAATACGAATTTTGTTAGAAGAAATAAATATAAATAACGGGGTTCCATTTTTTCGAAAAGAATCAGAAACCAACTAGTTACAATTGCTAAATTTCCAAAGAAAACAATTAGTGCCAAATCTTTTCCGAAAACACTTATATAGGAAGTTGTTTTGGAAGCCCATCGCAGCCTTTGCTGAAATAAATCGTACCAACTGTTTGTTGGTTTTGTGCTAACAGTTGTTTCTGTAGATTTCAAATAATGCACTCTTTCTGGATTATACAACATGGCTTTCTGTAATAAAAAAACATCATCACCACTGGCTATAGTGTCATTTCCGGAGAAACCGTTTAGTTCGTTAAAAAATGATTTTGTATAAGAAAAATTAGCGCCATTGCACATAAACGCTAAGCCCAATCCAAAACTGCCTATTGTTGCTCCTTGTAAACTCATTAAATCCAGCTGCTGAAAATGGTGCAAAAAGGAGGGTTTAAAGGAATAGGATACTGCGCCGCCAATCATCGAAACTTTATTATTTTGTATGTAATTGTCCAAGGTGAGTAGCCAATTTTCAGGAACTACACAGTCGGCATCTGTATTGATAATCCATTCGTTTTTTATAATTGGAATAGCTCTTGAAATAGCGTCTTTTTTGGGAGAATTTGAGATTCTCAGATTTTGTAAAAGTGTGGTCTGAAATTCACCATTTTCCATTCTCCATTTATAAATTAGTTTAACGGAATCGTCATTTGAAAAATCGTCGACTAAAATAATTTCAAATAAATCTTTGGGATAATTCAGTTTTCTTAAACTTTCTAAAAGATGCGGTAAATTTTCTTCTTCATTTCGAAAGGGAATAATGATTGCGAAAAAAGTCTCAGGATTTAATTTAGAATATTCAACGGCTTTGATCTTTCCAAAGCCATAAATTAAATGACTAATCGTTAGCACATAAATAAAAATAATTAGAGCTAACAGAAGTTTCATAATGCGGTTTTGGTTTTAAAATTTAGAACATAATAGGTACCTATGCACACCGGTAAAACCACGTTTAAGAACCACATAAGGGTTGAAATAAAAATAACAATCCATTCATTTACACCGAGTATTCCAAAAAAGTATACGGCTACACTTCCCTTAACGGCAAAATCCAAGAACTGAAAAGTAGGTAGGGAAGATGCTGAAAAATAGACGGCAGTAATAGCTGACATCATCGTGAAATAGGGTAAGTCAACATCAAAAGCCAGGAATAAAAAATAATATTGATGGGAAAATACTAGGTATCTGCAAATCCCTAAAAAGATATTTTTCTGATGAATTGCTTTTGGAATTTCATTAATTTTATGAATTAGTTTTTCGATTGAATAGCCTTTGACATTTATTTTTTTCGAGAAAAACAGAATCCCAAAAAGTAAAATAAAAATTCCAAAAAGAATAATTACCGTTTTTGAAGTGATAATATTGAAATTGGCATTGAAATACAACAAACCAAATATCCCAATGCTAATAGTCAGAATCATTTGAATGCCGTTGCAAATTAAATTCAGGAAAATAATTTTTTTTGTATTTGATTTTTCGAAAAACAAGGCTTTTCCAGCGTATTCTCCAACACCATTTGGAGTAAAAATTCCTGCTGTCAAAGCAGCAAGAACTTGTTTGCTAGCTTCAGGAACAGATATTTTTTGAATATAAGAAACCAAATTTTGCCATTTTAAGATTTCAAAAAACCGATTTAATACGCTTAAAAGCAAGAGGAATAGTATTCCGGAAACCGATTGATTTTTCTTAAATAATAAAATAAATTTTTGCCAGTCTAATTTATCATTATTGGCCAATTGGTTGTAAATAAAATAAAAAGCACCACCAACAATTAAAAGTTTGGCGACTACTATCAGGAATTGTTTAGCTTTGTGAGATATTGAAATCATGACCGCAAAATAACAAATTTAAATTGGCAAACGAACGTATCATATTAGGAATTGACCCTGGAACTACGATTATGGGTTTTGGATTAATAAAAGTAGTTGGAAAAAATATGCATTTTCTTCAGCTTAATGAATTGCAATTGAGTAAATATGACAATCATTATCAGAAGCTAAAAATAATTTTTGAACGTACAATCGAATTAATTGACACGCATCATCCAGATGAAATTGCTATAGAAGCTCCTTTTTTTGGAAAAAATGTCCAATCGATGTTGAAATTAGGAAGAGCGCAAGGTGTTGCAATGGCAGCTGGACTTTCGAGAGATATTCCGATTACAGAATATGAACCTAAAAAAATAAAAATGGCGATTACTGGTAACGGAAATGCCAGCAAAGAACAAGTTGCTAAAATGCTACAACAGTTGTTGGGTTTAAAAGAACTTCCGAAAAACCTTGACAGTACCGATGGGCTAGCAGCTGCAGTCTGTCATTTTTTTAATTCTGGGAAAACGGTAGGGGAAAAAAGTTATACGGGCTGGGATGCTTTTGTAAAACAAAATGAAGAACGAATTAAAAAATAGTAATCAGTACTTTGACTGATATTGAATCCTAATAAATGAGCGGAATCTATATACATATCCCTTTTTGCAAACAAGCCTGTCATTATTGCGACTTCCATTTTTCGACTTCTATGAAAAAGAAAGACGATATGATATTGGCTTTGGCCAAAGAAATAGGAATGCGCAAAATGGAAACAGATACTGAACCTATTGAAACGATTTATTTTGGTGGTGGAACGCCATCGGTATTGACTTTAGAAGAAATTAATTTTCTAATTGAAACTGTATATGAGAATTATTCTGTTTCCGATAATCCCGAAATTACGCTTGAAGCGAATCCCGATGATTTGTCTTCTGAGAAGATTTTGGAATTATCAAAATCTAAAATTAATCGGTTGAGTATTGGAATTCAATCTTTTTTTGAAGAAGATTTACAGATCATGAATCGTGCTCATAATGCAAAAGAAGCCATAAAATGTCTGCAAGAATGCACCCGCTATTTCGATAATATTTCCTTAGATTTAATTTATGGAATTCCAGGAATGAGTAATGAAAAGTGGAAGCAAAATATTGAAACTGCTTTGTCTTTTGGGATTCCGCATATTTCAAGTTATGCATTGACAGTAGAACCCAAAACCGCACTCTATAAGCAAATTCAAACTGGAAAAATTGCAGCTCCCGACGACGAAGTGGCTCAGGAACATTTTTTGATTTTAGTTGAAACGCTTGAAGCGAATGAATTTATTCATTATGAATTGTCCAATTTTGCTAAGGAAAATTTCTTTTCAAAGAACAATTCGGCTTATTGGTTGGGTACAAAATATATCGGAATAGGTCCATCTGCGCACAGTTATGATGGTGTTTCTCGAAGTTGGAATATTTCCAATAACTCTATTTATATCAAATCAATTACAGACGGTATACTTCCAAACGAAATGGAAATCTTATCAGTAGCAGATCGCTATAATGAATATATTATGACAGGATTACGGACCATTTGGGGAGTATCCTTTGTTCGAATTAAAAATGAATTTGGAGCTGATTATTTAATATATCTCCAGAAACAAGTTCAGAAATTCGTAGATGATGATTTGGTTTCCATCGAAAACAACATTTTAAAAACCACAAAAAAGGGTAAATTTTTAACGGACGGAATTGCAAGCGACCTGTTTTATTTAAATTCGGAATAAATGAAAGCACTAATCAATAGTAAATTTGAAGTCGATTTGTCTAAGCCCATTGACATTTCCATTTCATTATCAAACACAGATGCCAATCCAATTGCCTGGTATATAGAAAAACCGGTAATTGAACCCGTTCGTTTTGGTGATTGGATAGGTAAAGTTTCGGAAGGTTCCTCCTCAACAAATTTCAATTCGATTCTTTTTAATCCCCACGGTCACGGAACTCACACGGAATGTCTAGGACACATAACTAAGGATTTTTATAGTATTAATAAGTCTTTGAAACAATTTTTTTTCATGGCAGAATTGGTTTCTATTTATCCGGAAAAACAAGGAGATGATTTCGTTATTACTGAAAAGAAAGTTTCGGATGCACTTGAAGGGAAAAAGCCAGAAGCTATCA